>CAZRDS010000010.1:0-457 GCA_964598895.1 uncultured Gammaproteobacteria bacterium
AAGTTGATGACCGCTGTTCGTACCCTCGTTCACACAGGGCAAGTCGCACGACGAACCATGATAGAGCTCGCGGCCACTCGGAAGCTCCGAAATACGCCACTCGACCCCCAGTCGCGGGTTACAGAGTCGAGGCCAGTTATCGATCGTCGGAATGTTGCCGACGTCCCCCGACGTCAGATGCGACGGTGAGAAGAACGTCCCAACGAACACTCGATAGATCTCGGCGGTATCGCAGCGATACCAGCCGCCGCCTTGCGCCACCATCCGAGTAGAATCACCGGCCGCATTCAAGCAGCGGATCGGCACCCACCAGTGGTCGCGCAGATTGTAAGGCTCGGTCGGCCGCCAGCCCTCGCTGTCAGCCGCGAGCCGGAACTCGTAGCGCATGACCGCGCCGGAGGGAACACCTCCTCCTGAAGGAGGAGGTGCATCCGAGACGTCTGTCACACCCGCATCA
>CAZRDS010000010.1:467-22299 GCA_964598895.1 uncultured Gammaproteobacteria bacterium
TCAGACACGGGCGAAAGACCAGCGTCCAATCCACCCGCATCCATGAAAGTCGTACCTGCATCATGTGGCACCGGATCGCTACATACCCCACCATCGAGAATAGTAGGCATGCTGTCGATCCCTGCGTCACGACCGAGATCAGTTCCGATATCGCTTGCCGCGTCACGACTCGCGTCGACGAACGAGACTCCCGCATCGATGGACGGACCCGATGACGGAACGTCCGGATAGGTCGGCACGTCGCGGAGCCCGACGTCCGTCACCGCGTCGACCGTCGCGTCGATTCCCACATCGACCCCTGCCGACACATCTATAGGAACGGATGCATCCATGGGTGCGACGCCCGCATCCATCACAGGCGGCGATGTGGGTGCGCTTCGGCAGCGTCGCAGATCTTCCGGCCGGATGACTTCGCCCAGCGGACCAGCCAGGACATCGAGGACGGAAGAGTCTACCTCGATAATCCACGACTCGTCGTAGCCAAGCGCGAGAAACGTTGGCCAGTCGAAGATCGGCCGACGCGTACCTTGCGACACGACGTAGACATCACTCCTTCCAGTGGCCTTCACGAGCGTCCCTTCACGCAAGCGCCGTGACCCGACATCGCGATAGCTTGCGAGGAAGGGCGTACGTTCTGCAGACGAACGAACCTCGACCTGGGAATTGACCCAGCCCCAGGAGTCGAAGGCTTGTTGTGCGAGGAAGGTGTAACGCTGTGAAGCTGGAGCCTCGGCATATTCATAGACCGCCGAACTCCCATCGAAGCGTACGAGATGGTGGCCATTCGTACGGTCGAAGGAGAGTCCTGCCGTCGTCATGCAAGCAACCTCTGCCGGAACCCCCGTGACGACGCGCGCACCGAAACGCTCGTCCCGCAGTACATCATCCGGAATCGGCGCGATCACCCCCTCGGATGCAACGAGCCAGAACTGGCCGTCGATCGCGAGCACCGTCCCCGGCGGATGCCAGGTAGCAGTTGAAGCAGTGATCGCACGATGAAGGAGCGCTGGCATGAAGAGCGCCGGATCTGCATACCACCGTCGCCGCACATGATCACGATCATACCCAGCGAACCAAGCCGCAGGATCGACGCGCGCGGCGTCCGCCATCGCCTGCAGCCGAACCCCGAGATGCAGCTGTTCTTCACCATCGCCATTGTCAGCCGCGTTCTGCACGTAGCCGATAATCTGCTCCGGTCGTACCGTGTCACCTTCACGCCACGGCAGTCGGGCGCCACCCGTGCGCAGCGTTGTCGCACGAAGATGGCCGTAGATGGAGAGGAAGTCCTGTACAGACACTCGCTCTCCGACCCCATTCGCGACCGTGATCGGCGTCGCGAGATGATGTTCGACAGCGACCACGAGAGTCCCGTAGCCCTCTGCCGAGCGGTAGACACGAATCGTGCCACAGGCGACGGGGTAGATCGCTGTACCCTCCCCCAGATTGATGTCGCGTCCGACATGGACGCCGTCAGCCAGGAACCCCCGACCGGCGTAGAGATGCGAGAACTCAGTCTCGCTCGTCGGATAGCGCACCGAAGAGACGGTGCAACCCACGACCGACTGCGTGAGTACCCCCTCCTCTCCCGCGTCGACCTGACCCTGGCCGCAGCCCGGAAGATCGAAGAGGCAGAAGATGAGGACGAGCTGGATGATCCAGCCGAACCCGAGCTCGAACGAACCCATCCACGAACCTTCGTAAAACCTTGAACGTGCACGCATGACCGACCTCTCTCTGTGCGTACGTTTCACTGGACCTCCCAGCTGTATTCGCTACGCGTCACGAATACAGTAAGGGGAACAGCTCACACTCGATAAAACCCCAAGGAGCAAAAGGACGTTGTGGGACCTGAGAGGAGGAGGGCGGCGAATGGGTCGGGCATTCGCCGCCGCCACACTCCTTTGTACACATAAAGCAGATGCATTCATTCAGCGTTTCGCTCGTGCGAAACAATCTTCTCTCAAATACCTGCGGGAGCGAGACCTGCCACCGAAATGGAAATCTGTTTCCGTATGCAGCATTCTTCGAGTCGATTCCAGAATGGAGAATCAAGAGAAGCATTCCATCATCCATCAAAAGCAGCTAGTGCCTTCGATCGGAATCGCGTGAAGCCGGTAATGTCCGCACGCGCTCCTCTGCTCTTCTCTTTCTTCTCATCACACGTTCTGTCTCCGCTGTACTCGGTCACACGACCTTATCTCTATACTCAAGAGAATTTGATCGTGCGTCAAACGCACTCTTCGGAACTGAATTTTGTACATCGATGCTGTACGTTTTTCAGTCTCATCTTAGATCCTCTAGTTCATTCTTTCTGACATACACGTCGTGTGAGTTGTTCACGCATTCGAAACAGAATTTGTCGTGATCTTTCCACAAGGCGGCCCTCCTCCTCGGGGATAACTCGTTTTCTTGGCTTAACCTGGCGCCAAACAAGCGCGAGCCCCACATAGATCCCTAACATAAGGGTCACTGATGTGGATAATTTAGACCAACTTCCCACTGGAATCTGGCCGAATAATTTTGAAAGTAAAAGCACCATACGAAGACAAGCTGAAGCGGGTATAGCGAGGAACGGCCACCGCGGAAAAAGAAGTGCGAAGGCCCCAAAGGCCATCGTCCAGGAAATCCACGGCAGGATTGCGAGATTCGCAAAAATCCCAATCAAGCTCACTTGCTTGAAGGCCCACATTCCATAGGGTGTCGTGAGGAGCGTTGCCCCGATGTTGGAAGAAATAATTTCACGAAAGAGTTTTGAGGGAACATACTTTTCTATCTTCTCATCAATCAACTTTCCGAATGTTCCTAGTCCAATCATCGCAAGAAAGGAAAGTGCGTAACTCGGATCATAAAGCAGCGCCCATGGTTGCCACCACGCGTAGCCAACGGCTGCGATGAGCAGTAATCGATTAAAGTTTACCAATCGTCCCACGAGTGGAGCGGACAACACGAACCACCCCATCAACGCGGCGCGTGTCACTGAAGCCGATGGCAACGCGAGCAAGACAAACAACAAGATCCCTACACTCGCAACTACATAGGCACTCCTTCGTCCAAAACCCGCCCAAAGCAAAGGCCCAAGCAAACACCCAATCACGATCGTCACATTCGAACCTGAGACCGCCATGATGTGACTCGTCCCAATCTTACGAAAGATCGCCTTCAAGTCGGGCGAGAGTTGTTTATCACCGTAGAGAATTCCGACGAGCAACCCAGACTCGTCTTTTGGAAAAAGCTTATTGGAACGACGCGTGAGTTCTGTACGCAACTTTCCGGACCAGTGCCGTGGGTCGAATGGATCCGCGGACTGAAGGGAAAAATCATTTGAGACGAGCCCATCAGGATCTAGCGGGAGAAGTCCTCGCGGCTGAATCGGCTGCATGAGCTGGTAGCGCGTGAGACCGAGCAAGACCCCCAGAACAATCAAGAACTCACGTTTATAAGATGCAACACATGCTTGACGCCAACCGACAAAAACCGCCACTCCTAAAAACGCTCCTATCCCCCACTCAAACCCACTCGCCCCGTGTTCAGGAAACAAACTATGCAGCAGAATTCCGCCCAAAATCCCACTCAACAGACAACCCACCGCAACCCCACGAGGAAGTGATGTCATAAGAAAAGAGAAAAGACTCTTCTCTACTCCGTTGGATCAAAAAGCACAGAAGCGCAATATCAAAAAGCTCGCGAGAGACTCTTCTCTCGCGAGCTTTTTTGCAACGCGTCTCACGGATCCATCTTTTGATGAATCATTCGGACCCGTTGGGGTAGAACAGATCCAGTGTCTCAGGAGCGACCTAAGTGGTTCTGTACCCCATCGTGAAAGAGCGATCGTGTTGCGTGATGAAGCGCGTCAGATGATCCCGAATTTCTTCATCTTTTGAGCAGGTATCGGTAGAGGGTCTCGAGGAGCCCACTGACCTTCTTCAGGCTACCCTTCATGTATGTCAGCACACGACTGATAAACCACTCCTCAGCCCGCACTCCTGAGAGCACCCTCTCTTCAGTGAGGACCGCTCGGGATTCAGGTTCGGACGACAGACAGGGTTCGTCGTAGCGAACGAACAACCGATAAACGGTCTTACCGGCGAAGGTGTCGAATCTCAACTTGGTGCTGAGGATCCGAGCGTGCGGGTGTGTTACGACCCACCGGTCACACTGGGCATAGAGATCAACTGTTGCTTCGCGGAAGTGCGTCTCGAGCTCATTGGGTACGTGTGACACGAAGACCACCTCCTGCCTCGGTCCTCGTCGATCATCATCCGGGTTCGTCGCTTCACTCATGGCTCGTCTTTTCCTGGTTGCCAGACCCACTTCAGGATTGAAGTGCCGAAATAACTAAATACTATTTTTTATCATTTGTCAACATTTTGAGACAGAAAAACACCCCAACTAACCGGGGTGTTTTTCTGTCTCAGCTGTTTCACACCACCACACTCACGAGTCTCCCCTTCACATACACGACTTTCTGCGGCTGTTTTCCTTCCAACCATTTCTGCACAAGCTCTGAATTCAATGCGAGCTGCTTCGCCTCTTCTTCACTGATATCTTTCGCAACGGTGACTTTGTCACGCACTTTTCCATTCACCTGAATCACCAGCTCAAAGGTATCCGAGACCAACTTTGTTGCATCATAGGTTGGCCAACCGCCGCGATGGATCGAGCCCGTCTTCCCTTCTTCTTGCCAGAGCTCTTCTGTCACATGCGGCGCAAACGGAGCCAGCGCCTGAATGAAGCCGATGCGCTGTGCCGTTGGAACGCACCCATATTCTTGATAGGCATTCGCGAGAATCATCATCTGCGAGACGCAGGTGTTGAATTGCAGGTTATCTATGCCGTCCGTCACTTTCTTGATGGTCTGGTGATACAACGTTTCGAGATCTGCTGGAACAGCCGTTGTCCCTTGTGACTGATGAATCACGTACCAGACACGATCCAAGAAGCGACGTACCCCTTCGACGCCATTCGTATCCCAAGGCGCCTTCTGGTCGTACGGCCCGATGAACATTTCATAGAGACGGAAGACATCCGCCCCGTATTCTTTTACAACATCATCTGGGTTCACGACGTTCCCCTTCGACTTCGACATTTTCACACCGCCCTCTCCCAAAATCATGTCATGTGAACGGCGCATCGCGTATGGCTCCGAACCACACTCTTCTGGAATGTAGCCCATGTCATACAAGAACTTGTGCCAGAAGCGTGAATACAAGAGGTGAAGCGTTGTGTGTTCCATGCCTCCGTTATAGAGGTCAATCGGCAACCAATATTTCAAGGCTTCCGGCGAAGCGAACTGCTTGTCGTTTTGTGGATCGCAGTAGCGCAAGAAGTACCAACTTGATCCTGCCCAGTTTGGCATGGTGTCGGTTTCGCGCGTCGCTGGACCACCGCACTTCGGACATGACGTGTTCACCCAGGCATCAATGTTTGCGAGCGGCGATTCACCGGTGTCGGTTGGTTCATAGACGCCGACTTCGGGAAGCGTGAGTGGAAGTTGTGTATCTGGAAGTGGCGCCCAGCCTGTTTGCTCACTGGTCAAAACCAGATCCAACAATTCTGGAATTTCTTTCTTAGTAAAATGTCGGAATCCATGCCAAACCTGCTTATACCAACCAGCCGGAATCGCAGCATTCATGTAGGGACGTAACTCTGGGTCATCATCTGAGTAGACGATGTGCTTTCGCTCTACGAGTGGGAGAATCTTATTCCAATCGTACGGCACGGACCAAAACGCTTTGAGCTTTTCTACATCTGAGCCCATCCACTCTTGTTCGAAGCGTTGCCAATCGCGTTGCTCAATCTGACCAATGGCAGAAGCGACAATAAAGAGACTGCCGATCTTTTTCCCTGTGCGCTCCACCAAATGCAATGCCGCTTTTCCGCCCAAACTGTGCGCCACAATAATGTCATCTTCTCCAAGTTGCTGCATGAACGGCATCAATTCTTTCATCCATTGTTCGAGGTCTGGATGTTCGCTCGTCGACATCGTTGGTGCGAACACTTCAAACCCACGTGCTTCTAGTTCAGCCTTCATCCAAGGCAACCAGTTCGCATTACCACTCGCCTCAAAACCATGGATCAACAAAACTTTCTGTTTTTTCTGCTCACACGTTTCACAATGCACGAGCGGAATCGGCTCACCCCAATACCGCTGGCGCGAGAAAACCCAGTCGCGGAGTTTGTAGGTTTTTGTACGTTTACCTGCTTCGTGCGATTCGAGCCAGCTAATCATCTTTTCCTTCGCGTCTTCAGTTATGAGACCGCTCAAAAAGCCAGAACTCATTGTAGCTACTCCATTTTCTACGAATGGTCCCTTGCCTTTTGTATACCAATCCCACATCGCTTGATGATGTTGAAAATTGATAAATGAGGGCACCTCTTCACGCGGCAACCACACTACTTCATGCGCTGTTTGATCTTCTTCCGACAGCATCTGCGATGGCTCACCTTCGACCTCAACAACAAACGCCAAATCCGGATCAAAACAATTACAGTCTCGCTTCTCTTTATAGCCGTGACCTAAGACCTCACCTAACTCACACACAATTTTTGCGTTCGTATATCCTGTCTCTTCTGCAACCTCTCGCAGGACGCAGGCTTCCGCTGTCTCATCCCCTTCTATCCCCCCACCAACAAACCCCTTGCGATCAAACTTCATGCTCAAGAGCAGGTATTCTTCCGTACCCTTCTTTCGAATGATGGCTGTGACGCAGCGACGGTTTATCGTCTGCTTATTCACGCGAGGCTCAAATTTTCCTTGTAGCCGTATATAGGGTGCAACCACTTGCTTTACTGGCAGGTTGAATTTTTTTGCAAACGCAAAGTCACGTTCATCATGCGCCGGCACCGCCATCACCGCTCCCGTGCCATATCCCGCCAAGACATAATCCGCGATCCAGACTGGAACCTGTTCCCCATTCACCGGATTCGTTGCGAATACGCCTTCTAATACAACTCCCGTTTTTTCTTTTGTCTCGGCCGTACGCTCCATATCTGTCTTACTCTTCACGCTTTCGATGTACGCACGCACTGCATCTGCATTTTTGATCTTTCCGTTCTTTAACCAAGTCTGAACCAATGCATGCTCCGGTGCGAGCGTTACATAGGTCACGCCAAACAGGGTGTCCGGTCGCGTCGTGAAGACACGAACTTGATCCGTTGAATCAGCGATCGTGAACACAACCTCCGCTCCTTCACTTCGTCCAATCCAATTCACTTGCTGTGCTGCAATTTTGTCTAGGTAATCAACTTGTTTCAGATCGTCAATCAAACGATCTGCGTATTTTGAAATCTTAATCATCCATTGCGCCTTTTCGCGCTTCACGACTGCCGTCCCACACCGCTCACATACCCCACCCTGCGCCTCTTCATTCGCGAGACCAATCTTGCAACTTGGACACCAGTTGATGGTCGACTTCGCTTTGTAAGCCAACCCCGCTTTTACGAATTGGAGGAATTGCCACTGGGTCCACTTATAATATTTTGGATCTGTTGTATCGACTTCACGTGTCCAATCAAACCCAAAGCCGAGCGATTTAATCTGACGCGTAAAGTTGGCGATATTTTTCTTCGTCGCATCGGCAGGACGAATCTTGTGTTTGATCGCGAAGTTTTCCGTTGGCAACCCGAACGCATCCCAGCCAATAGGATACAAAACATTTTTTCCCTCCATGCGACGCTTACGCGTCACCAAATCGATCGCGGTATACGAACGTGGGTGCCCCACGTGGAGACCCTCTCCCGATGGATAAGGAAATTCCACCAAGCCATAAAATTTGTCTTGGTTGGCCTTGGAATCACCTGTCTTGGCGGTATAGGTACCCGCTTCTTCCCAGGTTTTCTGCCATTTCGCTTCCATCTCATGGATGGCTTCGATCGTTCGTGGGGTCATAGAGTGCAGAGATGAGCGTACCAGACGGCGAATTTAGCTGACAATAGACGGGTTTTTTATGGTCGACCGAGAGCGCTTCGTTGACTTTTTACTTTATTATTGCTAAGAAGAACGGTTCCTTCCTCACGTTTCTGCCCTCATCACCCAGAGAGAAGACCAACCCATGGCACGTCGCAGCCTCCCCCCGCCCACTTTCGCGCACGAACCTACCGAAGCTCAGATCGAGGAGTACCTGCAACGGGTCGTCCACGAGCTGCTCCCGACCCCCACGGGCCAGGAGAAGATCTTCAGCGTCTACGGCATCGTCGAGCGGCCCGAAAAGGACGATGCCGTGGAGCGGATCAACGCACCGCCCATGGCCGGCTCCGTCACGCTGGCAACCAGCGCGTGGAAGGTCGGTGAGACGGTGGTCCACGAGGGCACCTCGTGGACGGTTCACACCAACCAGGTCATTTCGGTCTGGACGTTCCCGTCCCCGGGCTGGGGCGAGACCTGGGCCAACGTGGTCATCCTCGTGCCTATCTCGCAAGCCATGACCGAAGCACTCCCCGGCTGAGGGAACCATCAGCCACCGCGCCCCGCAGGAATCTTCCTCGCGGGGCGCGCTGACGTTTCAAACACTTGCGTAAATCTATATTTTAATGTAAACAAAACGGTTCGCTGGTTCGATGTCCGAGCCGCGATCCCGCCCAAGGAGGCGTGTTCCACCATGGATAATAGACCACTCAGCCTACCCGAGCCTTGTGAGCCCGCTCCGTGCGCACTCGTGAGCCCGAACCACGACATGGTCACGGACCCTGACCTCTTGGCGCTCGTTCGTCAGATGGTTGACCACCTCGAGAAGCAAGAGGCGGGAGCTCAGAGCATTCCCATCCTGACCATCCTCGACTGGCGACCGCCGACGGGAAACGAGCACACGGCTCGCATGTCCGCCGCGCGCCGCGTGAACCAGTTGCTGCGGCTGGCCGCTGGTGGATGGGTCGAGTCACCAGAGGAAGGAATGACGGAGGTGCGTTTCACGCCGAAGCGCTCGGCGGCTATCGCCCCCCTCTTCCAGAACACCAGCCCCTAGGGCGCTCCTCGCTTGCTCTGGCCGCCACCGCTGGCGGCCAGAGCAACGAACATTTGATGCGTACGTTATTTTTCTTGACGACTATTTGCGATGTGTCGTACGATTCTAAGCAAGTTATGGCATCCCGTCAGGTAATGCTTGCTCAGTACGACCTTCGCTCGATTATTGCGAAGGTATTTGTCGTATGTTGCTTGCATAACCGACCGGTGGCCTAACGAATGCTCGATCTCCTGAACCTCAAGGATCAGCTCCGTCAAAACCCCCGGTCAAAAACCGGGGGTTTTGTTACGTAGCGCGTTGGGTGAACAGATTGGCGGTCGGAGTGATACTCCTTTCATTCCACCTCCAACCGTTCCCCCAACCACGCACGGCAGACCGTGCACAACCTCGAAAGGTCCTCGGCGATGCAATCTCTCGTTCTGGTGGTCGCTGCACCCGCACATAGCGCGGTGCCCAGTCGTGTTCAGGTAACGTGCCCGGACGATGTGTTCATGGACAAGCTTCGCGGTGCGGTCAGGTCTCCGCTTCCGACCCTGTCGGTGCCCGCCGTCGAAGGCGAGATCCTCACCTTCGTCCTGACGCGAGAAGGCAGGCGCCCGCCCGTACCCTGTTTCGTCACCACTTCGGCTATCAAGAGGGATCGTACGCTGAAGGTGGAGATCACGAGTGCCGGGCGTATGCTGTACTTCCGGACTCACGACGGACGATCGCACGAGCTTCCGTTCTCCGGGAACGAGAATGATTTTCTCGAGCTGCTCAGCTGGTGCCAGGCCGGTTCCAGGTACGTGATCTGCTCGGAGATCGGAGACGAGACCGCAACGCCGGACAGCATGCGTTACCTGGTCAATGTCAGTTGGATCGGCAAGTTCCCCCGTGGGGACCGCCCGTCCAACCCAGAGATCGTGGAAGCGCGCCGCGAAGGTGACTCGTCCGCGAGCACCTGATGAACAACAACCCCTCCCCCACCGCCTGGTGGGGGAGGACGCACGGGTGGGCCCCAAGGCCACTCCCCAGGGATCCACTCCCACCCGTGCGTACCGGTTCTTCCCCCATCATTTAGATGCAGACCCAGAATGGCTAGTTGCCGTTTTTTTTGTTTATTGCTATCTTCTCGTCACTAAAGACCTTAACTACGGTGCTTTTGGTGAGGTGGGATCCCCCACTAAACTCAAACTCCGCGAATCTCTTCTATGCTTACCCCAGACAAGAAGAAGAAAATTATTGAGAAGTATCGTGTTCACGCAACAGATACAGGCTCTCCTCAAGTTCAGATCGCTATTTTGACGGAAGAAGTCAAAGAGCTTACAGAGCACTTGAAAGTCCACAAAAAGGACCATTCTTCCCGCCGTGGTCTCATCAAAAAGGTTGGTGAACGCCGCCGCTTGATGAAGTACTTGAAGCGTGAAGATGGCAAAGGCTACGACGAATTGATGGCGAAGTTGAAGGTCTAAACACCTCAACAATCATAAAGCCTCCTGGAAACAGGAGGCTTTATGAACTCCAAGATGACCAGACTCTCTCATTATGTGTTCAGGAGCTTGCAAAAAATAACCCTGTTCAACTAAAGTCTCGAGGGAAGGAGTCTAGCTGTGGGAAAACAGAGCAGACGTAGGCAGAAACTGAAGAAGCTGAGAAGAAAGCTGAACAAGAGACGGCGGAACGAACAGAAGGCCACGCCACAAGTCCTCTATTCACAGGATCTTCTGTGCCTCGAAAGCGCACAGCTCGTGCTGGTCATGTACCACCGATTTCAAGGCACGACGCTCAGCCTGAGCTCAACGCTCGGCAAGTTTCGAATGTTCGACCGCGACTTTCCATGCACGTTCAAGGGTGTGCCTGTAGACGCCCGCTCCACATGCGGGGACATCGAAGTGCGTCTGCCCCTGAGTGGTCGTGACAAACCCACGATCCACTTCGGACCAGTCAGAAGAATCAGTGTCACCGTGGCACACAATGTAGCCGCGCGACTGATCAGCACCATTCAGTCTCGCTCTCTTTCCGCATAGCGCACAGGAAGCACTCGAACTGCCCACCTTCACCGGACCCTCCGCGAGGTGGGTTTGGTGTTTTAAGGGAGATTTGTTGTAAAAATTTGCTAAAACTGCTACCCTTTCTTGGATCGTTGGCCGCACTTTTAAACCTGTTTGTCTTTATTTTTTATACGCGCGCCACGGTTGTTTTCTTTTTCTATGATTAAACGCCCTCATCAAAGGGTTGCGGTCTTTATCGACACGCAAAACATGTATCACTCTGCCAAGCACATCTACAGTGCGCGAGTGAATTTCGGAGCTGTCGTCGACGGAGCGGTGGCTAATCGCCCCGTGATCCGTGCGATTGCGTACGTGGCTAAGTCCAAAACGGGTGAAGAACATGGCTTCTTTGAAGCCCTTGTTCAGCACGGCATCGAACTCAAGGTCAAAGACGTTCAGGAGTTTGCCAGCGGCGAAAAGAAAGCTGACTGGGATGTTGGGATGGCGGTTGATGCCATGGCGATTGCGATATCTGGTCGTGTTGATGCCGTCATTCTTGTGACAGGCGATGGAGATTTCTGCCCACTTGCTGATTTCTTGAAAGCGAACGGTATTTTGTGCGAAGTGGTCGCGTTCGGCTCTTCCACAAATGCACAGCTCAAAGAACGCGCGGACTCCTTCTTGGACTTGTCGTCTGACCCAGAGACTTTCTTGATTCACTCCGCTCGTTCCAACCGTGGACCCGTACGCGCCCAAACGTCGCACCACGCTCCAAGCAGTGCCCCAACCCTCCATGAACCCGTCGCAGCAGACGAAGGAGCACCCCTGTCTTTAGAACCAGCTCCTGTCATGCCAGAACACCCACTTCCGCTCTCCCCTTCTTCGGTTAATCGGAGTCGTGGGAAAGCCGCTCCCCGTGGCCGATCGAGCGGAAACGACAAGCCATCAACAGAACCAACACTCCCAACACGCAAAATTCGTGTTACCTTTTAAGATACGTATCCCTTTATGACCCCTCAAAAATTTTCCATTGAGTTCGCTGGTCGGCCGCTCACGATCGCCATCGGTAAACTTGCCCAACAGGCCAACGGCTCCTGTACCATTCAATATGGTGACACGCTCGTGTTGTGTACGGCGACCCTTGGTGAAGCAAAAGAAGATGCGGGTTACTTCCCTCTCAGTGTGGAATACGAAGAGCGCATGTATGCTTCCGGTAAAATCAAAGGCTCACGTTTCATCAAGCGCGAAGGTCGCCCAACCGATGAAGCGATTTTGTCCGGCCGTCTGATCGACCGCGCCGTTCGTCCGCTCTTCCCAAGCGATCTTCGGAACGAAGTGACGGTTGTGACAACCGTTTTTTCGCATGACCAAGAAAACGATGCTGATATTCCAGCACTCATCGGTGCATCGTGCGCACTCGCCATGTCGAACATTCCTTGGAATGGCCCGATCGCCGCTGTACGCGTTGGGTTGAAAGATGGAACGTATATTTTGTTGCCAACCTATCAAGAGACAGAGGAAGGAGAACTCGACCTCGTGGTAGCAGGAACCAAAGACAAAACACTGATGGTCGAAGCTGGAGCAAAACGTGTCTCCGAAGAGATGATGCTCGGTGCCATGAAGTTTGCGCATGAAAATTTGGCTCCGCTCATCGAACTCATCAACCAGGTGGTCAAAGCTGCGGGTGTCGCCAAGCTTTCGCTCAAGGTTGTGCGCTCAGAAGAGGAACAAGCACGTCTCGCAGCCGCTGCGACCTTCTTGAAAACACAAAAGGGCATCCTGTTTGCCGAACCACTCCGCACAAAAGCTGACCGCAAGGCCGCCATCGCTCGTTTGAAAGCGGCACTTGAAGCAAACCTCGTTGCGCAAGGTGTAAGCGCCAAAGACGGAATGAAGGGCCTCGGCTCCGTAATCGATACGTTCGTCGACGAAGAAGTGACGAACATGATCTTAAACGAAAAGCGGCGCGCGGATGGTCGTGCGCTTGATGAAGTTCGTACCCTTTCATCCGAGGTTGCACTCATCCCACGTACCCACGGCTCCGGTTTATTCTTGCGCGGACAAACGCAAGTACTTTCGACAGTGACCCTTGGTTCGCCAGGTATGGAACAAACGCTCGACACGATGGAATATGCCACCACCAAGCGCTACTTCCACCATTACAACTTCCCAAGTTACTCGGTTGGAGAAACACGCCCAAGTCGCGGACCTGGCCGACGTGAAATCGGTCACGGAGCGCTTGCAGAACGCGCCATCCTGCCGGTCCTCCCCACCAAAGAATTGTTTCCTTACACCGTGCGCGTTGTGTCCGAAGTTCTTGGATCGAACGGATCCAGTTCGATGGGCGCCACCTGTGGCTCGACTCTCGCGTTGATGGATGCTGGCGTTCCTCTCCTTGAACCAGTCGCTGGAATCGCAATGGGCATGGCAAGTGATGAAAAAACTGGCAAGTACCAAGTGATCACCGACCTGCAAGACATCGAAGATGGCGAGGGCGGGATGGACTTTAAAATTGCCGGTACCAAAACAGGAATCACAGCGATCCAGATGGACACCAAGACCTCAGGTATTCCTTGGCACGTCGTCGAAGAAACCGTGCACCAGTCTCGCGCGGCTCGTATGCGCGTGCTCGACAGCATGCTCGCGACTATTGCGGCTCCACGTGCAGAACTGTCCAAATACGCTCCTCGCATCGTGAGCTTCAAGATCAGTACCGACCGTATTCGTGATGTAATCGGCCCAGGAGGAAAGGTTATCAACGAGATCATCGCCACCCACAAAGTACAGATCGACATCGAAGATGACGGAACGGTCATGGTGACATCGGTCAATCCAGAATCGCTCGAAGCGGCCGTCGCGTGGATCAAACAGCTCACACGCGAAGTCCAAGCAGGCGAAAAATTCTCCGGACCCGTGACACGCATTCTCGACTTCGGGGCCTTCGTTGAGATTTTGCCGAAGGTCGAAGGGCTCGTACATATCTCGGAAATGGCTCCCTACCGCGTTGGAAAGGTGACCGATATCGTTGAAGTTGGAAAAATCGTGAATGTTCTCGTGAAAGAAATCGACTCTATGGGACGCTTGAATCTCTCCATGAAACTCGCCGAAGGAAATGTCTACCCTCCAGCTCCATCAGCTGAAGAACAGGCGGCGTTCGGCGGTGGGAGTGGACGACCAGGCGGCCACGGCGGATCACGACCTGGTGGCCACGGGGGCTCCTCGGGCGGGAGCCGCGGACCACGCAGAGAGTTCTAGTTCGATACAGGGAAGACATTAGACAGCCACCCGCAAGGGGTGGCTGTTTGTTATCCAGCTCTTTTCAGCCCCACACTGCACCAATCCCGTTTGAGGAAACCCAAAAAATCCGTTAGGGTGTGACGGTGGAAGATGCACCTGAGATTCTGCCCGAAGTCCCAACACCGCCGGTGAGTCCGCTCTTCGCCATGGCAAGCGCTGGCCCACGTCTCGGTCGTGGTTGGCTTATTGGAATTGGTGCCCTCGGTACACTCGTCCTTGGATTGATCGTTTTTACCCTGCTCTGTTCGGGCACATTTTTTCTCCCACAAAACACCCTCGCTTTTGCGACGGTCGCACCAAAAACCCTGAATGCTCTGCTTACGCCCGAGCAATTACAGACGCTCCCCAGCGAATGGCAAGAAACGCTGCACACGAACAGCCGTTGGCCTGTGATCTTTGGACTTGCCGGTGAAAGAACACGTCTACAAGCCTTCGCCCTCGGCCCCCGCTGGACTGTCCCTGCCCCGCTTTTGCAAACGACAGATACGCAAACACGTGCCATCATCCGCGAAGTCGGTTTAGGCGGAGCCCCAACAACCGAACCCCTTGTTTACCGTGAACTTTTTTTTACGCACGTCTTTGGGAAAGGCTCACCTCAGGGCTGGATCGAGAGCTCGCTCCTCTTTCCAAACGCCAGTTCCTCCCAAAGGACGGTTTTTTCTGTACAGCATGGAACGCTTGTCCTTCCGGAGACGTCTGAACAACCAAATTCTCAAACCAGCGCACAACTCAACCCATCCGTCGTCCCAACACAAGCGGATCTTAGCCTCAATCTTGCGGCGCTCGGAGAACAAACGAACATTGAGACATTCTTAGGAGAGCTCCCACTTGCCCCCATTCAAACAACCCTCACCTCCTTACACGAAACACCCACCTCGCTTGAGGTTCGCTTCAACAGCTCCACCCTCGAAGCTCTTCGCCTCACATTTAAAGACCCACCTTCCGCAAATGAACGAGCCGCTCTCTTTTCAGTATTAAACGGAACTCACAAACAGCAGCTCCTCGGTCTCCCTGATGGCACCCTCGTCACGGAGCATCTCGCAGATCCTCTTCCGGCCGCATCGTCGTTCTCAGATGCGAGCTCTTCCACCCTGCTCTGGCAAGCGTCACAGGAAACCAGTCCGTTGACCGATGCCGTACCCTGCAGTCAAGGAGTTTGGATCGCCCGGCTCTCTCCAAGCATTCTGTCGCGATTCGCTCCCCTCCACTCGCTTCTTTCCCCTTGGATCCCAAAACAAGCACTCCAAGTCTGGCGAACGAAGAATGGCCTCGTGGTCTGTCATGAAGGCGAGAAGATATCCCTAGCTTATACACAACATAATTTAGCTAGGTTGAGCGAATATTAATTTATCCACACGGGTATTTGGAGCGAGGATCCAGCGGGCGTATACTAGAGATGTCTCTAGCAGTGGTTCCTCCATTCGAGACAGACGCTCTTTCCATCGTAGCTCCTTATCACGGTCCCATTTGGCCGTCCTTGTGTGATTGTTGGTAGAAAGAACAGGGCCACACCCGTGGCGACAATCTAAGACGCTTTCATCTGTGTGCGCGTTGGTTTGCTCTTTTCTGTTCTTTATTGCGTTCTTTTGTAGTGTCTGTTTGTAGAGGTTCTTTGTAGTGACGTCCCTTTGTGTGTACCGTCATCGCTCAAGTGAAGGTTGTTGTACTCGTTCCTGAGCTTCATCTCTGGAGATCAGAAGTGAGTACAACAGCGTCGCTGCCGATGCCGTTCGCTCCTTTTCAGCAAGTGGTTAACTGGCAAATGTCCGCTTTTAGCGTTGACGTTTGCCGATAAGCCCAGACTCGATCTCTTCTCCGTGAAGACTCAAGTTCTAAGCGGGCGTAACACCCAAAACAAAAGATCAAACCCCAGGTTACAAGCACTGTGTTGAGCGCTTCACCGCGTTCCACGGAGTCCATCTCTCACGAGAAGGATACGCATTGTCACCGGAGGTCAGGTCTGAAAGCTTGCCCCCTCTCTTTCGCCTAGTGGCGTTAAGATGTTTGTTCGACTCATAGCATCGATGCTTGAGCACTCCCGCGTCGGCCTCACGGCTCACGCAGGATCCCTTCCAAGGGAAGTAATGCTGTTCGCATCAGGCCTTCACTGGCCAAGATCGCTTGTCGAAAGACATCGTGGACCTTCACCGGTTCAAACTCCATTGTCGGCGTCAAAGCCGCGTTTCATCGCTTCGTTTCCGTTTCCACGGAGAAGCTATGGCACGCGGCTTCTTCAATTCCAATGATCTTCACAACTTGCTGCTTTAGTGAAAAAATCGTAGACTAAATTGAAACCTATGCTTAGCCAAGCCATCATCACCCAGCTCAAAGAGAAGCTCGAGCACATGAAAATTACCCTCGAGTCCGATTTAAATGACGTTGCTGAAAAGAAGGATGGAAAGGGCACCGGCGCTTTCAATGCAGTTTACCCAGAGGGCGCCAATAGCTCCCAGGATGATAACGCCGAAGAAGTATCCCAGTACGCTGATGGACTTTCTCTCGTCAGCGAACTTGAAACCCAACTCCGTGACGTTACAAAAGCCTTGGAGTCAATCGCCAATGGAACCTACGGTGCCTGCAAATATTGCAAACAAGATATTGACTTGAAGCGCTTGGAAGCCCGTCCCCACTCTTCTTCCTGCGTCAGCTGCAAAAAATTGCTGACTCAAGAATTGTAAGCCGCGTTTTCGGATGCCTGTCGTTTTTCGAGGAACGATCCGCTTGCTGATCGGCTGTGTGTTCGTATTCAGCCTTGATGCGCTGTGCAAACAGCACTTTTTTGATCAAGGTCACAGCTTTTCTTTTTTCGCGGGCTGGATTCAATCGATTGAGCATCAAAATTACGGAATCGCCTTTAACATTCCCATCCCTCAATGGTTGATTTTGGGAATCACTCTTGCTGCCTGCGTGGGCATCATTCTTTTTTTTCTACGAACGCAAAACACAAAAAACTCTTGGCTTCCTCTCTTCCTCGGGATTCTCCTTGGTGGTGCTCTCGGCAACGGTTTTGACCGTTGGTCTTTAGGCTTTGTCCGCGACTGGCTTCTGCTGTGGCATCATTCTGCGATCAACGTGGCTGATGTCGGCGTCTTATGCGGGCTCGCTGGCACGTTGTACTTCTCGCAAAAAACACTCCCACATAAAACAGACGCTGCTGAACTTTCCTCGCTCTAGACAGCTGGCTCAATCCGTGGAACGGAGTATGTATGCCGTCTCGCGTCAAAACAGCTTCGATCCTTGGGCTCGAAGCGCACATGGTGGAAGTTGAAGCTGATATCTCAGCCGGCCTTCCAAACTTTTTTATCGTTGGCCTACCAGATACAGCCATTCAAGAAGCGAAGGAACGGATCCGAAGCGCTGTGAAGAATAGTCAGACAACCTTTCCGCGGACACGCGTCACCGTGAACTTAGCGCCAGCGCATGTCCGTAAAATTGGTTCTGGTTTTGATTTGCCGATTGCGCTTGCGATTTTGGTCGCGGATGGCCAACTCACCCTCAGGAATCCTTTGCAGCTCTTCATTGGAGAACTTGCCCTCGATGGAATGCTCCGTCCTATTCAAGGGATGATTTCTGTTGCGTTACTAGCAAAAGAACTTGGGTTCAAAGAATTAATTGTTCCTACAGACAATGCCGAAGAGGCGGCACTCATCCAAGGTTTACGTGTCTTTCGAGCGTCCTCGCTAAACGAAGTACAGCGCGCCCTTTTAGGCGAAACTGAGCTTGAAGAAGTCCCACACAAAATACCCAACGCCTCTCCTACACTCGCTACCTTCCCCGTCGATTTCGCTTCGATTCGTGGGCAAGAACAAGCGCGACGGGCCCTTGAGATTGCGGCAGCCGGTGGTCACAACCTGCTCATGCAAGGACCGCCCGGCTCCGGAAAAACACTTCTTGCGCGCGCCTTCAACAGCATTCTTCCACGTATGACGGAAGATGAGATTCTGGAGACAACGCGCATTCACTCAGTTGCAGGGATGTTACCCGCGCAAAGCGTGATCCGAAGTCGGCCATTTCGTTCACCTCATCACACGGCGAGCACCGTCTCACTCGTAGGCGGTGGGACCATCCCGCGACCTGGCGAGGTCTCGCTTGCTCATCATGGCGTCCTGTTTCTCGATGAGCTTCCGGAATTTTCGCGTACGACACTCGAGTGCCTGCGCCAACCCTTGGAAGATGGGTTCATCCATCTTAGCCGCGCACAAAGCTGTATTCGCTATCCTGCGCGATTTTCACTCTTGGCTGCCATGAACCCCTGCCCCTGCGGATACAGGTCTGACAAAGAACGTGCTTGCACCTGTAGCCCCATACAGTACGAACACTACCGTCAGCGCATCAGCGGACCACTCCTCGATCGGATCGATTTATACATCGAAGTTCCACGCGTAGAAACGCAGGCACTGACTCAAATCCCTTGTGGCGAGACCAGCGAAACCCTACGCGGACGGGTACAAGCCGCTCGTGATCGCCAACTCATACGTTTAAAAGACACGGGACTCACGACAAATGCACAAGCCACGAGCGAGGTCGTGAGTCGTCTTTTTCTCCCAACCTCTCAAGCCGAGCAGCTACTCACTCAAGCGATTCAGCGTTTTCGCCTGTCTGCCCGCTCCTACTTTCGACTCCTCAAAGTGTCACAGACTATCGCGGATTTGGCACAAATGGAGCAAATTCAGGACGTGCATGTAGCAGAAGCGCTCCAATACCGTTCTCTGACGGGATGCTAGACGGTATTTTGGCTGTATTAAGCGAAAATAATGCTCACGTCTATTGACGAAACGGGCATAAAAGAGTATCTTATCTCCACTTGTTCTCCGATTGTTTGTACCGCCTTCCTTAAACAATCCTGGTCGCCTGTGCCCTGTTCTGGCCGTTTTTCATGAGTACGCGATTCAGTGATTTCTAGAGGTCTCTATTCCTACAAAAAATCGCCTACAACACATTCTCGTAAGCGCACTGCTCCTCTTCATCCGAGGCGTTCAGTTCGCTTGTAAACCTCTGCGCCCTGTCGCACGTGTTTTTAGTGTGGCCCTGCGCTATCTGGGTCGCGGCATTCTCCGCTTCGTTCTCCTGCCCCTTTATACGGCCTTCGTCTTGCTCAACATTCGCCTTGAGCGCGTTGTCGTATCCGCCCGTGGGCTCTTCTTTTTCCTGTTTACAAATCGCTACATTTTCCACGCTGTTTTATTGATCGTTTCGATCACAACCATCAGCTCTCAGCTTGCGACACGCAATGCCTCTGCTTCCAGCGCTGGTCAAAATAGCTTGCTCTACGCCTTGGTTACACAGGGTCAGGATGAAAGTGTGGAAGAGACTTTGTACGTAGAAACACCTCATGGCCACACAAGCTACCTTGGTGCAGACACTGTCAAAGCCCTGCCTGACATCGACTTTGACTACGACACTAACGCTGTTGCCGACTTAACGATTCCGGGTTCCGTTGCCGTCGCTCCTCAAATCGATGGGTCGTCTGTTCCAACAGAGATTCCTGTAGACACAACCGAACCTGCCGTCGCTGTCGCCCCTCGTAGCGGAACAGAAACCTATACCGTTCAATCAGGGGACGCCGTCGCAACCATCGCCCGTCGCTTCGGCGTCAACGTTGGAACCATCGTGTGGGCCAACAATCTTTCTCGCAACGCCTCCATCAAGCCGGGCGATACACTCCGTATCCCTGCGACCTCGGGGGTTCTCCATCTTGTGAAGCGCGGAGAAACATTGGGACAACTCGCAAACAGCTACAAAGTTGATATTAGCGCGATCACCCAAGCCAACGCAGGTATTACAACCCTTGTCCCAGGCAAAGAGATCTTGATTCCTGGTGGAAGCCCTCTCGCGACGGTAGCAACCAATGGGACCACTCCTGCTGCGACAAAACCCGCTGCAACTCGTATCACGACGACGCAAGGCACCGTCCGCCCAGACATTCCTCTCGCCAAGATTAAAAACAAAGCCGTGGATGTTTACCAAGAGCTCGTAAATACCCCTAGCGACAGCCGAGCCAAGCCAGAAGACAAAGAAGAGGTCGCCGTCAAAGCCAGCTCCAAACTCTTCTGGCCAACCGACCTACACGTGATTAACCAGTACTATGGCTGGGCCCATACCGGTGTCGACCTTGATGGAGACTACGCCAATGCCATTTACGCCGCCGCTGATGGAGTCGTTGAAACAGCGGGCTGGAACAATGGTGGCTACGGCTTACAGGTCGTCATCGATCACCAGAACGGCTTCCGTACCCGCTACGGACACTCGTCCAAACTCTTCGTCAAAACGGGCGATCACGTGAAACGCGGACAGGTTATCGCCATGATCGGTACAACGGGTCGCTCGACCGGTACGCACTTGCACTTCGAAGTCTACGTAAACGGCAAACGCGTGAACCCACTCACCTACATTCGATAAACTCTCAAACAAAACACCCTGGCACCCATTTGGTACCAGGGTGTTTTGTTTTCGCTTGATAAATATTCGTCCCTCAAGAGAGCGACAAAGATTGACAAATTCACTTTTTCATATATACTTCTCTGTTCCGTTACGAGGTGGACTGAGGGGACAAGGACGGGAATATTCTCATCTTTTTCCCCTCACCGGCGCAACCCGCGCCATCGTCCACTGAGGGATGGACAAGGAGAGCTTTTCGATGAACACGCGACGACTGCTGGTGACTGGCCTGCTCGGACTCACCACGGCACCGGGGAACGGGAACGCGCCCGGGGCGGTGACGGGGTTTCTGAGCTTCACCCCGACGGGCAACAGCCCCCTCGTCTGGGGGCTGGTCGGGAACGGATTCCTCCGGACGGAGAGCGTCGAGGAGGCGCTCGACATCCTGCGGGCCGCGTACTACCAGCTCGGTATCCCCCAGGAAGAGTGGGCTCAGATGAGCCGCCTGGTCCGTCAGGCGGGATTCACGAGCTACCGAACCCAAGCCGAGTACACGTGGCGATCGGCCCTCACCCCGTACTCCCGCACGGAGCAGAACGACCGTGACTGGATGCGCATGATGGAGCGGGTGGCCGCAAGGAACGCACAGCCGGGGGGCTACGTGACTCACGCCCGGCCCCTGAAGCTCGCTCAACTCGAGGGGATCGCGCTCAACTAGCGCGACCATCTCTCAATCCCCCCACTCCTCACCTTCCCACCACACACCCGCCCCTTCATCCCACCTACGCCCGTCTTCCATCCCGACTCGGATTGGCAGAGGACTCTGAGGTCAGTACACGTGAACACTCGCGCTGCTGGACCTCCCTCAACTGATCGCTTGATCAACCTGATCGAGCTTCTAAGAACAACAAACCCTGCATCAGTCTGCAGGGTTTGTTGTATATACTCTATGTGGTCGCGTGTCCTCTCAATCTTTATGCGAATAACGATGCGGTCTCGTTGATGGAAGGAGAGGCGAATGGAAGATGGAGCGAATACCCCGTTGAAGAACGACACTGCTCACGAGCCAGCTCACACACACAAATCCGGCGCCGACCATGATCGTCCAGGACGGACCAATGCGCGAATAGACACACCCCGCAAGCACGGGACCCACCGCCCAACCCACATCTTGAAACAAACCAATCACAGAGGCGACAAGCCCATCATGGGCATGATCACGATTTA
>CAZRDS010000011.1:0-8476 GCA_964598895.1 uncultured Gammaproteobacteria bacterium
AAACACGAAAGCGAATCGGTGGTATTTGAAGATATGATACTATGCACCGCATGCCTGATTCTCTTTTGAAGCGTCAATTCCTCCCTTTGGTTCTGACGATTGTCGTGTGCGCAGCCTTGGTTGGGTTCCTCTGGCTCGAGATCGTCGGCCTGAACCAACTCACATCGACTGATATTCTGCTCCAAATTCATTGGGTAGATGTGCTTGTTGGCTTAACGATCTACCTCAAGACCTCCATCGACTTCGCTATTTTCATCGGGCGCCTCATGAGTAAGAACGCCAGCTGGAAGAGCCGGATCGCGATCGAGGTAGGGACGGCGCTTGGCAACGCTCTCGGGACCATGGCGATCCTGCTCGTCTGGACGTTCTTCAAAGAAATACGCTGGTTGCTTGCGATCATGGTCTTCCTCGCCGCGTTGGTTCTGTTTAAATTAGCAGAAGATAGTTTGGAGCATGTCACGAACGAAGGCGTGGGCCTGCCGATCGTTAAGCGTGCAGCTCATTTTCTCGAACGAGGATTGCAGAGGCTGAATCACTTCTTGGCACCAGTCTTGCGTTTCATCTTGCCTAATCTGAAGGCTACGAAAGAAGGGGCCTTGCCATTTTGGCCACTCTTCCTGACTTCATTCACGATCCCTTTTATTTTGGGCTTAGATGACTTTGCTGGGTATGTGCCACTTTTTAGCGTCGTCAACGTCCTCGGCTTCGGAACAGGAGTGTTTGTAGGCCATATGATTTTAAACTTCTTTCTCTTTCTCTCACCCGAACGCACGATTCGGATCGTCAAAAATTCCCTTATCTCCTTTCTGGGGAGCATCGCCTTTATTGGGCTTGGAGTGTGGGGGTTGGTCGAAGTGGTTCGAATTTTGGCTGAGTAGTCGGTGTGTCGAAGGTTAGTTTTTGTGGAAGTTAATCTCTCCTGTTCGTAGGCTATTTAAGGTCATGGTTTTACCATCAGCTGTAGGTGCAAAAGAATAGGTACTAAATTTGTTCAAATAGGTTTTACCTTGTTCTTGCCAGGTAGTTTGTTGTTTATCATCTGCGAGGTTCCCTACGATGCGCACCTCGGGATTACTGATAGTAATCTCATACACGTTCTGCACTTGGCGCGTAACGGTATAGTCTACACTCACTTTGAAGTTCGATTTTTTGGCGGGGTCGCTCGCATCTGTCCGTTCGCCACTGCCAGTCAATCTAGATTTCGTAAATTCAAGCGTGATGGTAGAACCGTCAACGGGCTTATCAGAAACCCAGGTTCCTTCAAGTTTGTTTGTGCAGCCGGCTCCGGCAAGCATCAAGCCAAGTCCGAGGAGAGCGCTCATGAGAGAAAGAGATTTTTTCATAGGGGAGGGCGAAGTTGAATCGATGAAGAAAGTATACACCTGCTCGAGCCTTTTATCTTGAAAATGAAAGACCGCGCCACCCGAGAGGTGAAGCCCAAGTGGCTGGGTCCTTCAGTGGGGTGGCGCGGAGCTGGGCTCTGCGCGACGCGATGGGTTGTGCGGCTAACGGACGGGCTGGGCGCAGATCTGGACGTCTCTGCCGGTGGGATCATCCACCGGCGAGAAGTTGACCGTCCCGTTGGGGCAGGGGAGGTCGCCCGTACAGCGGATCGCCAGGTCGGGGCTCACCTGACACGGGAGCCCTTCGCCCGTGCGCCCGCGCGCGCCGAAGCGCATGCTGGCGTTCCAGGCCGATTCCGCGTTCCCCACCACTGCGAACCGCGCGCCCGGGATCGTGGGAGCCCGGAACCGGACGTAGAGCGGTCCCGCGGGTTGGCCCGCGAAGGTGGTGCACTCCAGGTAGCGCACCTGATCCATGCTGCCATCACGGAGGTTCATGTTCAGGATGCTCGTGTACGGCCTCCAGGTCACCTCGTCCAGGGTGACGTAGACCTGCAGGTTGATGGCCACGATGGGCGCCTCGGAGCGGAACGAGACCTCGATCACCTGGGTGTTGCCGGCCGGCTCTGCGACCGGGCCGAGCGCGATCGTGCGGCCGCTCGTCAGCGGAGCTCCGCAGTCGATGCGCGAACCTCCGTCGGAGGAGGGGACGCGGATCTCGACCGGGTCCCAGCAGCCGATGGTCGTGCTGCCCGCGAGGGCAGCTGCGATGAAACTACGAATCAAACTACGCGTCCTCATCATGGTCTTAGGCCTCCCGGCCTTGGTGCATCCGCGCACAACCTGCACGCGAATGGCAGATCATGTAATAAAAAAAAGCTGTTTTTGTCAACGTATGTAGGCCTTTTCCCTTAGATACTGTACGCTACCAGCCATGTCTCTCCACGATCGACTTCAAGCGAATATCGCCTCTATTTTGACTCACGCCATTCCCTGCAAGGCGGGAGAGGAGGCGTTGGTGATTTATGATGAGGAAGTTGAACTAACCCGCCAGGTGCTCGCTGCCTACCGGGAAGTTCTGCCTTGGGCGACGTTCCTGTCTTTTTCGGAAGAAGGTCCCGAAATCGTGAAACGTGCTATCGCACGACTCTCAAAAGGGGCGCTGGTAGTGCTTGTGCAATCTTCCAGTTTTCGCCTCGACGCCTTTCGGATTCGGATCGAACTTTTCCGCTTAGGTTTACGTACCATCGAGCATCCGCATTTGAATCGATTACAAACACCCGAAGAGGTTGAAGCCTTCGTGGACTCTCTTGCGTACGATCCAAACTACTACCGAGTCTTCGGGGATCGTTTGACTGAGCGTCTTGCGGGCACAGCCAACCTGCGAGTGATTTCCAAAAACGGATCAGAACTCGTCTATCGTGGACCGTTCGAACCAGCTAAAAAGAACAGCGGTGATTACCGCGGGATGGAAAATATCGGAGGGACGTTCCCTATCGGCGAAGTCTTCAGTGAATTGGTGGATTTATCTGGTGTGAGCGGAACAGCTTCGATTTTTGCGTATGGGGGGATGGATTTCCGCACGCGTATCGTTCCGCCCTTTCAAATTCGAGTGGAACAAGGGCTCGTGGTTGAAGCGGAAGCGAGTGCGCCCGAGGAGTTCCACGAAATTTTGGCGATGGTGAAGGCGAATGAGCAGCCCTGCTTACGTGAGCTTGGCTTGGGCTTGAACAAGGCGTTCTCCAAGGAGCGTCCCGTGTCTGATATCACCACCTTTGAACGCCAGGTGGGTGTACATGTTTCGCTCGGTGAGAAACACACGATCTATAAAAAAGAGGGCTTGCGTGCCAAAGATACGAAATATCACATCGATTTGTTTATCGATGTGAATGAGGTCTGGTTCGACGATGAAGTGGGATTCAAAGACGGCGCCTTTGTCCTCTAATTTCTCCCACGGAGATAGCGTTCGAAGGGGGTAGAAAAGCGGGACTGCTTGTTCAGGCACTCGTAAATCGTTTGGAGAAGGGGAGTTTTAAGTTTCTTTTGTTTCGCCAGTTTGATGGCCGTGATCGTGGTGTTGATGCCTTCGGCGGTTGTGATCCCTAATTTTTGCGGGTCCTTTGTTGTGCTCGTCACGAGTTTTTGCCCGTAGAGACGGTTGCGTCCATGAAAGGAATTTCCAGACACGAACAAGTCTCCCGCCCCGGCAATTCCAAAAACGGTTTCTTGCTGGCCTCCGGCCGCTATCACAAGCTCGCCCATCTCTTGCAACGCTGTAGTATAAATAAACGCTTTGGTATTCGTCGAAACTTCTAGGCCATCACAGAGGCCAAGCGCGATGGCGTAGGCATTTTTTAAGGCAGAGCAAAGACCTACGCCTACCAGATCTTCTGAAAGCGAGATCCGAACATGGGTCGAGGAAAAGAGCTGACGAACAGCTTCGCGTGCCGCACGGTTTTTTGAGGCGGCGATGAGGGCGGTGACTTGCCCAGAGGCAAGTTCATTCGCAATGGCAGGCCCACCGAGCAGAACCAAGTTCTTTTTGCAGTCTCGCGGCATGAGCTCGATCTGCTGAAGAATCAGGGGGTTGAAGGTTTCAGGGTCAACGCCCTTTGTAATACTGACGATAATCGTGTCTGGTTCCAGGTGAGGTCGTGCGGCTGACAAAACTTCTGCTACTGCATGTGATGGCACCGCCATGAAGACAAAACGAGCGCCTCGCAGGGCCTCGTGCATATCGTCGGTGGCAAAAACACTTGCTGGAAGAATATGGCCTGGCAAGTATTTCGTGTTTTGGTGATTTTTGTTGATGGACTGAGCCACTTCTGCCTCGATCGCGTAGAGAGCAACTCGTTTAGCTCGTTTTCCGAGGATGAGCGCCAACGCTGTGGCAATATTTCCAGCTCCAAGAAGGGCAATCATGAGATTATTTTGGCGACAGAAGACGCTTTATCGGGGAGTAGCTTACCCTATGCTCTGGAGAAGGTCCAAGTTTCTCGAGCGCTGCTCTGTGGAAAAGCGTGCCATAGCCTTTGTGGAGGGCGAAACCGTAGCCTGGGTGAAGAAGGTCGAGTTCCGCCATCCGATGGTCACGAAGCACTTTGGCGATAATCGAAGCCGCAGAAATAGAAGCAATCAGACGATCGCCTTTTATAAGGCCACGACTTGGCCAAGGATGATCTTTCGGCAACGCAAATCCATCGGACAGAACAAGATCAAGTGGGGAATGGAGACCCTCAAGCGCGCGGCGCATCGCAAGAAAACCGGCTTGGCGAATGTTGAGCGCATCGATTTCGGCGGCACTCGCCTCTCCCACGGCCCAGGCGGCCGCGCGGTTCGTGACCCACTGGTAGGCTTCTTCCCGTTGAGCGGGGGAGAGCAATTTTGAATCACGGAGTAGGGAAGGGACTTTGGGGAATGGTTCGCCAAACAAAGCGGCGCCTGCGAAAACAGGGCCAGCCCATGCCCCTGAACCGGCTTCGTCGGTTCCAGCCGCTAAAATAATCCCCGTTTTCCGGAGCTGTTTCTCTAGGCGAAAGGTGGGGGAGATCATGGGAGGGGAAAAAGCGTTTTACGACGCAAGACTCGTCGCCTTTTCCAGTTCGTGCTAGGCTAAAGGTCCTATGGAGTATACCACTAGACGTATCTTCGGATCTCTGGCTGTATTTGCCCTCATTGTTGGCCTTTTTTCACCTTTGGCCGCGGATGCTGCCACCAAAAAGAAGGTGACGAAGAAGGCGCGCCGCGTCAGTATTGCGATGAATTTGTACAATCCACACAAGCGTTACGGGGATGAGAAAATCGATATTACAAACCCCACAACTCGCTGTTTAACAGCGACAGCAAAAGCGATTCGCGCTCAGGATGTGAAGACATTGGAGGCGGATGCAAGCAAAATCCCTGGAATCGACAAACCAGAGCATCCACTCGCGGACGACTACAAGAAGTATCAAACAGCCATTGAATATGCCTGGGGGGCGATGGAAGAGCCTTACTGTGGCTTCGGGGCCTTTGGAGCTCCTGTCGCATTGAAGTCCTATCAAAAGACAGTCACACGGGCCCGCTCCGCGTTTCTCGACGCGGTCAAGAAAGGAATCTAGTTTTTAGCATAACACATGCGTTTGCTTGGAGTTGATTACGGACGAGGGCGCGTAGGTCTTGCGCTTGGAGATACAGACAGCCGTCTCGCGACCCCGCTCGAAGTGCTTCGCGCTTCAAGGGGGTCGCTTTTGGATTTAGTGGGCCGCCTGGTTGAGGTGGCGAAGCTTGAAGGAATCACGGAGATCGTTATGGGGGTGCCGTTTCCTTTGGATGACCAAACACGTGAAACAGCGCAGACACGAGAGATCCGTCAGGTGATTGAAGCTTGCCGTACTTCTGGGCTCATCGTTCATGAAGAAAACGAAACCTGGTCAACGCGGTTGGCAGAGCGCCAGGCACAGGCAAGCGAGCGTCGTGGCCCTTCCGACGATTTGGCTGCGGCAGCGATCCTTCAAGGCTACCTCGATCGAAAGGTGCAGAGGGGCTAGGATGGAGGCATGAGTAAGTATTTGCGCGATACCGCCTTCGTGCTCTTAGCGGAACCGTATAAAGAACAGGACTTTTGGCTCACCTTATACGGTGAGCGGTTTGGAAAATTGGTGGGCATGATTCGTGGGGTGCGAAGCGCTCACTCAAAACAACGTGGACACGTAGAACCCTATTCAAAGATTGAAGTCATGATCGCCAAGGGGGCTGCTTACGATAAAATTGCGGTAGCTCAAACGTGCGCCTCGAGTCAGGCGCTCCGTTCCTCGTTAGCTGGGATGGCGATATTTGGGAGTGCGGTGGCGATCGTAGCGCGCTCAACAGAATCGGCGGTGGCGAACGAGCGCATTTTTCAGCTGTTAGATGAAATGCAGATGTTGCTTTCTGGGTCTGAAACCGGACGTTTGTCTACGGAACGTTCAGCGCTACTCCTGTCTTCGTTCATCCTTCATTTTTTGGAGGCGGAAGGGTATGGAATTGATTTTGATCAATGTCGCGTGTGTGGCACCTCTTTTACAAAAGAAGCTGTGTGGTTGTCACTTGATCAAGGAGGCGTGCTCTGTCGTACCTGTGTGACGCGGGTACCCCCTTCGCTTACACAGGGTGAGTGGTTATCTTATCCCGTGCTCCAGACGATCCGTTTTTTACGAAGAGAGCCTTTTCGTTCGGTGCTCGCTTTGAGCGCTCCACGCTCTGTACTTCAAGAGAGCGCGATGGCGGTCGATCGTTTAACGAGTTTGTTGCCTCGATCGACCGAGAAATCAGTCCATGATTTTTTGTTTTCTCTAGTCTAGCCCGGTTGACGCTCTCCCTCTGAACCGGTTAGCATGCTCCTGTCCCAACGAAGCCATGGTGGTTTTGTATGCGGGATAGATTGGAACTAAGCGGTGCAGAAGAAGATCCAAGCGCACGGGCAGACGGGTAGCAGGCATGAGCGTCGCCACTTTGACCAGGTCAGACGGCAGAGGCCTGGGAGGTACGCCAGGCGCTCGCGTCGGCACTTCCCGGCGCGCCCCAAGGCGCACCAAGCGGACCGGGGCTGGGTGAAGTTCCAGAAGCCCCTCAAGCGCCAGCGTGGCGCAGCCCGGCAGAGCGCCGGTTTGTAAGAAGCCTAGCGCTTCGTAGGCTACTGTTGAGTCCTCGCGGTTCGTGACTCCAGGGTCTATGTCCCATTCTCGTTTTTCGTGTATAGTCTCTTTCGTCTCCCGCCACCGAACCGCGCACCGGTGGCACACTAGGACGCTTAGCTCAGTTGGTTAGAGCACCTCGTTTACACCGAGGGGGTCGTAGGTTCGAATCCCACAGCGTCCACCATACACAAAACCACCCATATGGGTGGTTTTGTTTTGATGGCGAGTTTTTGGATACACCGTGGCTAAAGGCTCCAGTGACTGAAGCGCTTAGGGACGGTGGAAGAGTAGGGTTATTGCGAGAGTTCTCGCAATGCTTTCTCTCCACGAGTCAAACGCGCACAGAGCGTGTGCAGCGTCGGCAATGAGCGAGGATTGCCTCAGCGGGGTAGGGGAGAATCCGTTTGGAGATCCCGTATCTGCCCTGAAAGAACGGTGGGGGTAGTTGGACGGCTACTTGTTGGCCGTTTCGGTCTGGGCGAGCGGCGCCTCGGTGGGGATGTCCCACTCCTTGCGCAGCCAGTCGAAGAGGCGCGTGGCCTCGTAAGCCGTGAGCATTTCAGCGACCCGCTCGCGCAGCACCGTTCCGAGCTGCGGCACCGACCCGTCGGGGCGGTCCGGGCGATACCAGTAGGGCGATCTCACCGTGTTGAAGCCCTCCAGCTTCGCTTCGTTGTTCTTCAGGAACTGCAGGGTGTCGCCGACCAGCTCCTCCATCAGGGGGAAGATGCCGAGATCGGAGAACCTTGCCAGGAAGAAGAACACGGGGCAGCCCTCCTTGATGCCCACGACGAACGGATCGATCGACCTCAGCCATGCCGGGTCGGACCAGTCGGCACCCGCCACGTCGAGGTAGGGCGTCATGATGATGACCCGAGTGAAGACCCTTCTCGCCTGCGCGATGAGGCGGGCGACGGCCGGCGGGATGACGTCTCCCCGGAAGCTCTGCAGGGGCCTGCAGCGCCGGTTGAACATCTGGAACGCGTCGCTCCAGCGCGCGTTACCCGGGAACAGCTTGCACGCGTCGACGACCGCGGGGTGCGGTCTGGGGTCTCGTGTATCTTCGCTGAGTCGCATCTCAGCCTGTGCCTTTGCGAGCTCCTCCCCTTCGAGGGCGAAGTAGCACACGGGGGCGGCCACGAAGAGCTCCACGAAGAGCCGCATCGGGATGACCGTGTTCGGACGCAGGAGGTCGTGGTCTCCCATGAACCCGAGGACGCCCTGGAGGTTGTTCACGATGTCGTCCTTCTGGCTGCTCCCCATGGTCGCCTCGACCAGCTTGACCAGCCCGCCGATGACGTTCGGCGTGAGACGCGAACCGGAGCCGAACCAGCCCTGCTGGTAGATCCAGTTCAGCAGGCGACGCGTCGCCTTCAGGGCGCGGTAGAGTTCGGTGGTGTTCTCGATCTGATCCCGCATCTCGAGCGCCTGGTAGGTGGCGAGCGCTTCTGCGATCTGCGCATCCTGCGCCGTTTC
>CAZRDS010000011.1:8486-20618 GCA_964598895.1 uncultured Gammaproteobacteria bacterium
CGTCGAACTCGACGACATCGTAGTCGAGTTCGAGATTCTGCAGCCCCGGGAAGAGGTTGCGAAGGTAGGTTGCGAGAACGAGGCGGATGCTCTCGTCCGTGCGAACGGGCGTGTTGCTGTTCGGCTCGTCGCGCGGCAGCCCCTTGAGGGGCCGGTTCCTGAGCGCCAGCTCGACCGCTTCAGCCGGCACCGGCTTCATGGCCAGGTGTTTCGGGTCACGGCCCGCGATGCACCTGATCGCGAGTCCGAGTCCGGGCAGTACCTCCCCTTCGGTCGGCACGAGGTCGTACGAGACAACCTCCTGCACCTTGACGGCACGGAAGGAGCCCTCGCCCTTCCGCCGAGTGTCGGGCGTCAGCTCGAAGCTGACTTCGACGCCCTTCCGCAGCACCAGGTCCTCGCAGTCGTGGCGGTGGATGAAGATGTCGCCCGTGAGGACGACGTGCATCGGACCACCATCGAGCGTCGTCACCGTGTTCTTGTCGATGAAGCCGTAGGGCTCCTCACCGACAATCGTGACCACCACTCCGACGTACCTCTTACCCTCGGTTTCAATCGCTTCACTCATGTTCGACCCTCAGCAGCAGTTGCGGACTGTCAGCAGTTCAGCAGACCAAGAAGAAGGGTCCGTAGCCCTCTCCATAGGTCCCAAGCACCCAATCAGTGGATGCGCGGGACCATAAAGAGGGCTAGATGGAGCAAAAATTGAGAGTGAAAGGAACGGCGTTTTGTATCATAATGCAAGGAGTACGTCAATAAAAAGGGGTGACGAAATAGCCGGTCAACACTGGGATTCACTTAGGGATTTTTCTAGGTATCTTCTGAAACGAAACGCCCGCGCGACAGATCCGACCAGGATGGTCGGCGTCGCGCGGGGTGAACGAGGTGGAGAGGTTACAGTTGTAGCAACCATCTCCACAGGCCGTAGGCCAGAACCGTGGGGATCGAGACCGTCTCCGTGGATGGAGGGGGTTCCACGTAGTCCACCTGGAAGACGCTGCGCTGCCGGACGAAGTTCTCGAGCCGGAAGGCGACGTAATCGTCCGTCGGGGCCTTCCGAGGGTAGAAGGTTTGCGCGAGTTCCGCGCCCAGTGCGCGCAGAGGGGTACGGCTGGTGTGCCCACCACCGCTGTCGGAGTAGTCGTCGAAGGCGTAGAACGCCTTGGCGAAGAGGGTCTCGCGGTCCTCTTCGTCGAAGTCCTGGACGACTTCGACTTTCAGGCTGCTGCAGTAGACCCCTTCGTCCTCCATGTAGAAGGTGCCTTTGTTCCGGATGGGGATGGACCCCGTCCTGATGCCCCGTGCCCAGGCGTGCGGATCGTTCCGCCTGCTGTTGCGCAACGGGTCGAGAGCGCCGAGCAAATCGTGAGGATGCATGAAACCAAACCTCCTTGCCTGAAAACAGTGGCACGCCTAACGAGTCATGTCAATAAAATAATACAAAAAATGGACGATTCTGTTTAATTTTGCTAGAGTTCCGCCTATCTATGGGGTATTCGCCCGACATGATTCAGAAGGTAAAAGCTCGATTATTGGAGCACAAAGACCTACGGGCTGGGGAGGGAGAACCGATTGCGGTCCATGCCGCGGTGAGCAAGGCCTCAACGCTCTATGAAAAACTGCGTAATGCGATTGATTACCGGGATGAGCACTTGCTTCGAAAAGGCGCAATCGCTCGGATTTTGCGTCGTCGTTTGACCTTGGACCGCAAGGTTGAGGACACAGCTCTGACGTTGCTCCGCGAATTGGTAGCGGCCGGGTATCTCCCCAATGCTGCATTGCCTGAATCCTTAGCGCAAAAAGTTGCCAAGATCATTGGACGCTACCAAGCCGTTCGCCAGTGTCGCACCGGGACAGAGTCTCACTACAACTGGTTGTATGGTGTCACGGTAGCTGAACTCGATGAACTGTTTGATACTACAGCCGAACGGCGATCGTTGTCGTTCTTTTTGTACGAACGGTTGGCTGAGTCCGTGATCTTAAGCAAGGGCGAGATGGATGCGAATGAACGCCGATTGCAGATTTATATCGCCTGTATTCGCAGCTTCCAGAAGGCGGATGAAGATACGCTTGCACTGACGTTGCTTCGTGGCTACTTCCCAGAATGGACAACGCCTGAACTTTGGACAGCGGCTCCTCAGGATGTGGCCTATCGCTTGGTGGGAGTGCAGTCGCTGATCCAGCAGCAGCTACGTCACCGTTGGTCCGCCAAATTCCTGCAGACCGTTCGGCCGCATGCCGTTGCCTTGCGAGCCTTGGTTGAAGCGCTCGTGAATAAAGAGGGGGGATACCAGCTTGAGCTTTTGGACAAGCCGGACAAGCTAGAAAAAGATGTGGCAGAAGTTGCAGACAAGCAGATGAGTCATGCGCGTTCACGTCTGCGCAAGGGCACGTTGCGAGCGATTGTCTATCTCTTTTTGACGAAGGTGATCTTTGCCTTGGCGCTCGAGATTCCATTTGAAGCAGTGCTCTATGGTCATGTTGACCAGCATACACTCGCGGTAAACATCGCTCTGCCACCGGTTTTGATGTTGATTTTCGGGTCATTGATTCGCTTGCCTGGCAAGCAAAATACGGAGCGAATCGTCGCTATGGTACGTGAGCTTTTGAGTACGGAGCCCGTTCCTGTGCTTCGGATGGCTATTGCGAAAGCGCGGAGTTTCTTTGGGCGTTTGCTTGTGAGCTTCGCCTACCTCCTCATGTTCGTGATTTCCTTCGGCGCGATTTCCTATATCCTCAACCATTTCAACTTCACCCTCGTTAGCGCTCTCATTTTCTTGTTCTTCCTGTGTCTGGTAAGTTTCTTCGCCTTCCGTTTGCGCACGAATGCGCGTGAGATCGTGGTCTTGCGTCGTCCAGAACGCTTTACGACGGCGGTCGTGGACTTCTTCTCTTATCCTATTCTTCGCGCAGGACATTCGCTCTCAACGGCCGTCTCAAGACTCAACATTTTGATTCTGTTCTTTGATGTCCTTATCGAAGCGCCCTTCAAACTCTTCCTGTCGGCCTTGGAGCACTGGTTGGCCTTTATGCGTGACCGTCGAGAGGAAATTGAATAATGAATACTATGTTTGAACTTTTATCATCCTCAACAAAATCAGGGGCGAGACGTGGTCGACTGCACACAGCGCATGGAGTCCTTGAGACTCCCTTTTTCATGCCGATTGCGACCCGAGGCGCGGTAAAAACACTCTCTTCACTTGATATTGAGCGTCTCGCGTCGCCGATTTTGCTGTCGAATACCTATCACTTGTGGCTCCGCCCGGGGATTGAAACGATGAAGGCGCAAGGCGGGCTCCACAAGTTCATGGATTGGAACGGAGCGATCCTGACCGACTCAGGCGGCTTGACGCCAGAGCACTGCATGGAAATCCAGCGGGTTATTGGTAGCGATATCTGCATGGTCTTGGATGTGTGTACGAAGCTGCCCGCAACGGACAAGGATATTCGGCGTGCGCTTGATCTCACAGGCGTTTGGGCAAAACGCTCAAAGGAGGCGTTTCATGCTTTGAAAGAAGAATCAATCAACCCAGGGGCAAAACTCTTTGGGATTGTCCAAGGCGGGACGGACAAAGCCCTGCGCGTAGAAAGTGCGAAAACATTGGTAAACATTGGATTCGACGGGTACGCCATTGGTGGGCTTTCTGTGGGCGAACCGTTCGCGGAAGCCTGTGAAGTCCTGGATGTGACAACGCGAGAACTTCCCGTAGATCAGCCACGGTATTTTATGGGAGGCGCCAAGCCACACGAGATTGTCGGTTACGTGAAACGGGGGATCGACATGCTCGATTGTGTCTTGCCCACCCGGAATGCCCGCCACGGCGTCATGTACCGCTTTGTACACGATGATTTCAGTCGCGAAGATTTTTACGAAGTCGTTCACATAACGAACGAAAAATGGCAGCGTTCGACGGAGAAGTTGGTAGAACTGACCCCAGACTCGACGCCGATCGATCTGGAGCTTTCGCGCTACACTTACGGGTATGTTTGCCACCTATTCCGAGTCGAAGAGATGCTGGGCCAGCGCTTAGCAACCTTGATCAACCTGCGCTTTTACTTGGAATTGATGAAAAAGATTCGGAAACAGATTGAAGAGGGGAAGTTCTAAGCGTTGTCTGCAGTCACCCTTGCGAACGCGAGGGTCTATCCGATACTTCTGATTCATTCCCACCTTTGTGCGAATGACGAGGCGGATACAACTTCACCCGCATCGACGCAGAAACGACGAGGATGTCGTTGCGCGAGTGCGGGTGTGTGGGCTTCCTCCTGGCTCTAGGAGGACTGGTCGTGTTCCTGAGGCGGGCCGCCGCCATTCGCAGAGTGCGTGTGCGCGGCCTCCAGGGTCGTCGGTCTGCTCGGGTAGCTGACCTTCGAGATCGTGATGGTCATTTCCACGACCTCGCCGGCCTTCATCCCGATCTGGACGGAGGCTTCCGACCCGAACTTGAGGACGAGTTCCTGCAGCTTGATCGGATCGAGCTTGCACGTCAGGACCTTGTTCCTGCTCGTGATCGTGGCGACGATGGTGTCCGCCTTCCAGTCTTCGACGACTTCGGTCTGCTCCTGGCTGATTCCGAGCTGGGCGAGCATGGCGAGAACCACCGTGCCGCTCCACGTCTGATGTTGCGTTCCACTATCGAGTCTCATGAATGTCCTCCATCTACCTTTCGAGTCCAAACGGCGCAGGAGCGCTCCGTTTTGGACACGGAAAATTACCAATAATTCCCTATTTTGTCAACCTATCGCAGAGCGGGTTTTCTTTGTAAGAAGAATCGTTTGCCTTCTCGCATCATCCTCGGCACACTTCTCTCCATGTCCGCCCATACGAACCTTCTTGAAGGCCTGAATGATGCTCAATTACAGGCCGTGACCCACGGTACCGGTCCGCTTTTGATTGTGGCGGGTGCGGGAACGGGAAAAACGACCGTTCTTACCCGCCGCTATCAGTATTTGCTGCAGGAAGAAGGGACTACGACGGAATCCATCCTGGCGCTCACGTTTACCGATAAGGCGGCTGGAGAAATGGAAGATCGCGTCCTCAAGCTTATGCCGGTCGGGGCCTACGACTTCTGGATCTCGACCTTTCATGGGTTTTGTCAGCGCATCTTGCAGGACCATGCGCTCGAGATTGGGCTGTCGACGCCGTTTCGTTTGCTCACCCCAACGGATTGCTGGCTCTTGCTTCGTCGACATCTCGCGGACCTGCCACTCAAGGCCTACAAGCCACTTGGAAATCCCACCAAGTTCTTGCGCGCCTTGGTTCAACATATCTCTCGTGCCAAAGATGAAGGTGTGACGCCAGAGCGTTATGCGGAGTTCGCGAAGACGGCTGCCTTTCCAGACCTAGCGGAAGGGGAAGGGGATGAGAAAGCACGCTTGGAAGAGTTGGCAGCGCTCTACGCGGTCTATGCAAAGATCATGCAAGAAGCGGGCTGTTTGGACTTTGGAGATTTGATTTTGGAGACGCTCCGCTTGTTTCGCGAGCGTCCGCGTCTGCTCGAAATCTATCGTGCGAAATTTAAGTACATCCTGGTTGATGAGTTTCAGGATACGAACTGGGCGCAGTATGAACTGGTAAAACTTTTGGCGGGGAAACAAAAGAATCTTACCGTTGTGGGGGACGACGACCAGGCGATCTACAAATTCCGTGGGGCATCGTTGGCGAACATCTTGCAGTTCCGTGATGATTTTCCGGAAGCAAAGACGGTGGCCCTCACGAAGAACTATCGCTCAAAGAAGGAGATCTTGGACGTGGCCTATTCTTCGATCACCAAGAACAACCCGAATCGCTTGGAGGTGAAGCTCGCGGATACCGGTTTGAGTAAGCGCTTGGAGGCGGAGCTAGGAGAGGGTGGTTCTGCGACGGTCGAACTTTTGTGGGCGCGAACGGTGGAGCAAGAAGCGGATAAAGTCGTCGAGCAGATCGAACGCATTAAGCGTACCGACCCTTCGGCGACCTGGAATGATATGGCGGTCTTAGTTCGATCGAATGACGGAGCGGAGGCCTTCGTGCGCGCGATGGAACGGGCACGGATTCCCTTTCAATTCATGGCGTTGCGCGGGTTGTATGCGAAGCCGGTCGTGATCGACTTGGTGGCACTTCTCACACTGCTCGATACCCACGCGGATTCGGCCACAGTCTGGCGCGTGCTCACCATGGATTGTTATGGCATCCCTGCGCTCGATGTGTCAGAGCTTCTGGCGTATGCCAATCGCAAGGGGTACCCGCTCTGGAGCGTCCTGCGTGAGGTTGTCTCTTCGGAGGCGGCACTTTTTTTAAGCTCAGAAGGGCGAAGGGGTCTGCGGCAGATGTTTGAAAACGTAGAGGGCCTCGCTGAGGCTGCACGGCGCTCTCAGCCGTTTCAGGTCTTCCAACTCATGTTGGAGAAGACGGGCTACCTGGCGGGCGTTCTCGCGCTTCCAGAGGGTGATCGGGCAGAGACCTTGCGACATGTTTCTGGGTTTGCTGATCGCTTGCGGCGTTATGAGCAGGTGACGCATGGCCCAACACTCCATGGATTCCTCGAGGAATACAAAATGGAAATCGAAAGCGGGGAGGAGGGGGCACTTGATTCTGACCCAGAAGCGGAAGGTCCGGACATGATAAAGATCCTTACGGTTCATGCGGCGAAAGGCTTAGAGTTCCGTTTTGTGTTTGTCGCTTCGATGGTCGACCAGCGTTTTCCGACCAGAGCGCGTACAGAAGCAATTCCCTTGCCGGATGGGTTGGTCCAAGAACGTCTTCCAGAAGGGAACGCCCACCTCGAAGAAGAACGGCGCCTCTTTTATGTGGCGTTGACCCGCTCTAAAGAGCGGTTGTTCCTAACCGGAAGTTATGAATACGGCGGTGCGCGTGACAAGAAGCCCTCTTCGTTCTTGGCAGAGATCGACTTGGTGCCACCACCTAAGGAAGCGCTTGTTCAGCGTGAGGTCGTGGAGCTTTTATCTTCCTCGTCCGGGGAACACGAAGAAATCGCTGCGGACTTGGCACTGTATCCGCTCAAGCGTCGTTTCAGCTTCACGCAGTTGGCCGCATATCGAAAATGTCCGTTGCAATACAAATATTCCCACATCTACCGCATTCCAACGCTCGGGTCGTATCAGCGGAGTTTTGGTCAATCGATCCACCTGACGTTCCAAAAAGTCTTTCAGCTCCACCTTGCGCGTACCGCCGCCTCTCAAGCCTCGCTCTTCGATCTCGTCCCAGAAGACATGGTGGCTGGCGGGTGGGCCGTCACGCTCGATGAGGCGCTTGAAATTTACCAAGACACCTGGATTGATGAGTGGTACCCAGATCGCACAATGCATGATGATTATTGGGCGAAAGGGAAGGTCGCCGTTGAGCGCTGTATGGAGGTTTGGGCGGCTCACCCGCCAGAACCACTCGAGCTTGAAAAGGAATTTATTCTTCAAATTGGCGGGCACTCGATTAAAGGCAAGATCGATCGTGTCGACAAGAATGCGGATGGCACAGTCACGATCGTGGACTATAAAACGGGGGAGGCAAAAGACAAGCTCGAGGCAGAAGATAAAGAACAGCTCTACCTGTACCAGCTAGCCTTGGAAGGTCGTGGCTTTCGGGTGGCTTCCCTGCGTTACACCTATGTCCTCGACCGGAAAGAGATCGAGGTCGACTTGCTCGAAGAGGACAAGAAGGAGCAATTCCTTGCCAAGATGGCAGAGCGCATGGATGCGATCCTGACCTCGAAGTTCGAAGCGACGCCGGAACCCTTCGTCTGCAAGTATTGTGACTTCCGCCAAGTGTGTCCGTTTCGTAAGTTGTCCTAATCCGCTGGAGATATATCTCTATGGCCTTCCAACCGATTCGCCGAATTCTGCCTGAAGCCATTCGCCAAGCGGGGATTGGCGACCAAATTTCGAATGTCCGCATTTTGACCCTCGCCAAAGAAACACTGGAGCGGTTCTGGGGAGAAGAGAAAGCGGGCTACATCGAATGGATTTCCTATAAAGAGGGCGTGTTACGTCTTCGTTCGCATGCACCTGCTGCCAAACAGGAGCTCAAAGCCTGGGAGATTCGTTTTTTAAACGAGCTCAATCGGGCGTTGGGAGGGAAGCGCGTCACGAAACTGATGGAAGCGACATGACGCCCTGCCGATCCAAAACAAAATAGGGTATCATAGCGACCATGCCTTACGCGCGGTTCCTTTTCCTCATGGCGGTTGCAACTGCTCTGGGATTATTTGCTTGGGTATATGTGATTTTTCAGATCGATCCGTACACAAGTGGCTGGATCGGGCCCGTGTCTTTTTATGTCTCGCTCAGCATGTTGTGTATCGGGGCGTTCTTTTTGCTGGGAGCGGGAGTACACCGTCTGTCGTCTAAAGAAGGTCCGGTCCTTTCACGCCATGTTCGTGGCTGGTTGCGTCGTTCTATTTTGTTGACGCTCGGAACGATCATCCCACTCATGTTGGCTTCGATCGATCGCTTTTCCTTTCCAATCTTTTTTGCTTGTGTAGTGGTCTTGCTCGCGGTTGAGGCGCTATTTCTGTTTGTTCATCAGGGGCGACGTGTCTAGCCTTTGACGATCCTTTGTTTCAAGTGTCATGCTGGTGCCAGTTGTATGCGTCTCTCGAGCTTACTCGCCCCCTTCACGAAAGACCTTGGTATCGACCTTGGAACCTCAAACACCCTCCTCTTTCAGCGTGGGAAGGGGATTGTGATCCAAGAGTCGTCCGTTGTGGCGATCAATCGGCGGACGGGTCAAGTGATTGCCGTTGGGGAGCAAGCGCGTCAGATGATTGGGAAGACGCCACCGCACATTGCAGTAACACGTCCGTTACAGCGCGGAATTATTGCGGACTTTGAAGTTGCGGAAAAGATGATTCGCTACTTCTTCGATCGTGTACACGCGGAAGGCGCCTTTATTATTCCTCGCCCGAATGTCTTGATCTGCGTTCCCCTTGAAGTGACAGAGGTTGAACGGAAGGCCGTGGGGGATGCAGCCCTGGCCGCAGGGGCTCGTTCGGTACGGCTCGTGGAGGAGCCGATTGCAGCCGCCTTTGGAGCAGGTATCGATATCTCAGAGCCAACGGGAAACATGGTGGTGAATATCGGAGGGGGGAGTACCGAGATCGCGGTCATCTCTTTGCGTGGCGTTGTAACCTCAAAGAGCATTCCAATTGCCGGAGATGAATTGAACAAAAATATTGTTCAATATGCCCGAGACGTCTTTAGCATCATGTTGGGAGAACGCATTGCAGAAGAATTGAAGATTGGTATCGGTTCCGCAATTGAGCTTGAAGACCCGCTCGAGATGGCTATGCGTGGACGAGACCTCTTGAGTGGTCTTCCTCGTGAAATCATCGTGAATGATGGTCAGATCCGCGAAGCCCTGGGTCGTTCGGTAAAAGCGATCATCGAACAGATTAAATCGATTTTGGAAGTTACACCGCCAGAACTCGTGGCAGACATCCAGCAAAAGGGAATCGTGCTCACAGGTGGTGGAGCATTGCTTCGTGGTCTCGATCAAGCCATCGCTAAGTGGACGGGTCTGCCTGTGCGTGTAGCAGATGATCCTATGACGAGTGCGGTTCGTGGCGCCGGTCTTCTCCTCGAACGACCAGACCTCATGGCTGACGTCGCGTTCCCTGCAACAGATGTTGGAATTCGCTAGTCTTCTATGAAGTCTTGGATGATCAAAGGCGCGATCCTCCTGGCGGCCCTGGCGGCCCTGTTCTTGCTACGTGGGCCGATTACTCATCTCGCGCAGATTGTGTTCTTGCCAGTGGTCAGTCGTTTTTCAAATTGGTCGGAGCGCATCGATCATGCAGGCCGCTTACTTGCTTCGCCTAATGAAGGTTCGCTCGAGCGGTGTGAGGAGCGTTTACAAACGCGCATTGTCGATTCAGCTCGTTTATCGGCACTTGAACAGGAGAATCGCTTACTCCGTGCTCAGGCTTCGTTCTTGGCTGAATCTGGATACGATCATGTGGGTGCCCGCGTGATTGGTCGGCGCATTGATCACATCCACGCCCGTCTGCTCATCGATCGGGGAACGAATGATACGGTGGAAGAAGGTCAGGCCGTGATTGCGGAGAACGGGTTGTTGGTAGGAAAAATCGTCGAAGTCACGAGTCGTGTCTCGACCGTTGAGCTGCTCACGGACGTAGATAGTCGCATTGCGGTTGCCTCAGCGAAAGACGGCCAACTCATTGGAGTTTTAGAGGGTCGAGGAAACGGAGCGGCGCTGCTCACCTATATTCCGTCCTCTGTGGACGTCGTGGCTGATGACCTGCTCCTGACCGCTGGGACAGAAGAGAAGATCCCTCCACGCTTGCCGATTGGGGTGGTGAATGCAATTACGCGTAACACCAAAGATCCTTTCTACGAGGCATCTGTCGATCCAGCGCTACGCATTGAACGGCTCTCATTCCTTTCCGTCTTGCGCCCGACTGCCTTAAAGCGTTAACGCTCTATGCAACGCGTCTTCTCTTGGGTGCTGGTCTGGCTTCTCATGATTGTCTGGTGTGTGGCGATTCGTCCGTTTGTTCCCAGCTTGTTATTCTTAGAGCCAGCCATCCCGCTCTTGGTCGCGTCACTCATGCTGGGACCGCTACGGATCGTACTCCCGCTTATGCTTGTGAGCGGCTTGGTGTTTGATGCCTTTCAGCCGTTTCCTCAAACAGTAGCCTTGTATACCTTCATCGGGATTTCGGTCCTCATCGGACTCTCTATTCGATTCATCCTGGCGAGTCGTTCCTTCTATACCGCGCTTCTGCTCGTCGTTCTGACCCGTCTTGGCATTGCAGGGTTGCTTTACTTGCTTGGTCCGGGTGCGGCGCTCTGGCCAGGGGATCGAGCCGCGCTCCAGAGTCCGCTCTTTTTTCTGCTCCTTACGCTTACCGATGTGGTTTTTTTACTGATTGGTTTTCGATTGGTCTCGCGTCCACTCCTCGGGGTGAAACGTGTCCAAATCGCCCGCTAACATATGGATGCTCGTCGTTATTTCACACATCTGGTGGATCAGCGCAATTTGCGGATGCAGAACCATACTGAAGAGGACGTACGGCATGAGCTTTTGTTTGAACGTGACTGGAACCAAGCGAAGCAACGCCCGCTCTATCTCACTTCGTCCTTTTCACGTAAGCGCTTTTTTATCGCACTTGGGATTGTAGCGCTCTGTGTCACAGGGCTTTTGGGTCGTGCGCTCTGGATGCAGGTGGGCCAAGCGGAGAACTACGCAGCCTTGGCAGAGCGGAATAGATTACGTCTGACACCGCTCTGGCCTCTGCGCGGCGTGATCCATGATCGACAAGGAGTTATTTTAGCTGAGAACGCCCCGCGTTTTCAGGTGACCTTTCTGCCGCGTGAAGCGCCTCGTGGAGCGATTGACCGGGAAACCGCTCTGGGAGAAGCGGGGCGAGTCTTAGGCCTTCCCTACGCAACGCTCCAGGTCTACGCATCTGCCACAGGAACGGCTCAAGATACGCCGGTGGTGGTGATCGATAAAATCCCGTATGCCCAGGCGATGCGCTTTGCGACAGCGCTTCCGCATCTTCCGGGGTTCCGACTCGAAGTTCATCCCATTCGTCACTACCCTCAATCTACGAGTGTGACGAGCCTTTCCCATGTGCTTGGGTACGTCGGGCGCCTCTCTCCGGAAGAATATGAAAGTCGTGCCGACCAGGGGTATCGTCATACGGATGAGATCGGTAAAACAGGTATTGAGCGTTGGTATGAAGAAATTTTGCGTGGAAAATTAGGCGAGCGTATGGATGAAGTGGATGCGCGTGGCAAAACGAGCGCGTTCGTAGGAGAACATGCGGCCGAGAATGGAGAGGACCTCACCCTTAGTCTAGACGTAGCGCTTCAGGCGGAAGCACAGAATGCCCTTCAGGCCGAGCTGACAAAGGCAAAGGTGACACGTGGGGCAGCGATCGCGATGGATCCACGAGACGGTTCTATTCTTGCCCTAGTGTCTTTACCTGCCTTTGATAACAATGATTTTGCCGGGAGTGTTTCCTCGACCGTCTACCAACGATTGACGACAGATCCAGCTCAACCACTCTTTGCACGAGCGGTCTCGGGCGCGTATCCGTCAGGTTCTACGGTGAAAATGGTTATGTCCGCTGCGGCACTTGCGGAAGGCATCATCACCCCAGGCATCGAGGT
>CAZRDS010000012.1:0-15774 GCA_964598895.1 uncultured Gammaproteobacteria bacterium
CTCTAAACCCGGGCTTCTGATTGAGCCATATTTTTTGTGCATTCCAGGAGTGTCACTTCTGACATCCATATTTTTATGCACATAGTCAATATTCTTATAAAGAGCGTCTTCAGCAGGTATAGAGGTCGCGCCACCAAGACCTTTTATCGCCGATAGAATACTTGAGAGACACGAACCCTGTGGCGTGGACCCCACTTTCCAATCGATCGTAGCATATAGGGCAACAAAATCGACCCCATACCGTTCATACAGAGCCCGTACATACAGAAGGGCTCGTGCCGTAGCATTCCGTTCGAGAATCTGGGTGGGAAGTTCAAGATACGGCTCTATCTCTTTCCGTAGATCTGCTTTTTTCTGATGAAATTTTGGTATTTGCTCCAGAAGCTCTCGCTTTTCATCGCTCATTGCTTCTATGCGCTCTCTTACGATCGATAATTCCTGATCACTTACATCACATTTTCGATATAATGCTAGCCTATCGACTTCCTCTCCAAAGGAGGAATCCAGGTACGCTAGACGTTCTTCTGCCTTTGTAATTCTGTAAGTCAAATCACAATATTCGGAGAGCACCCCTCTCATTCTCTGCTCTTCAGACTTAGGAATGAGATCTGCCAGTGCCATAAGTCTGCCCGTACTCGCAAGAACATTCAGGTATCCAGGATGTTTTGGCTGTTTATGTAGTTTATACAAAGGCTCATATTGAGCGTATTCCGGTTGTCGCTGCTGCGCAGCATGACCAAACTCATGCGCGGTGGCAAACATCATAAACGATTCCTTGAGTCTTTTTTTGCTTACAAGGACAAGCCCTTCCGGCTCGTGAAGTTCTGGGTTAAGAAAGGTAACCTTCGTCTTTGATACTTGCTTCGCGATGCCAATCTTTGCCTCATCTGGGCCATCCGATGTATTCTCCGCAATAAAAATAGGAATATCGCAACCCGATATCTCTTGAAAAAAAGTGACAAGATCTACTTCAACGTCTTGTTGTGCATTATTTTGCACAGATAACACCCACTTTTTGATTCGTCTTCCAGATATCCCCAAACCAAGATCCTTTTTTGGCTCTGCCTCAATCAAAACCTTACAGACGGATTTTCCTTCTGTATCCACAAAAGAAAACGTGTTCGTGATTTCTGCCTCATCTCGTTCAGCGTGAGCATCGGAACGCGGAGGATCGATAGGCCGCTCGCCCCGCGTTGAACGAATCGCGTCAAAAAATTTCATACTGTATGGACTACTGTACTCTAAGAGATCCATTCTAGACTACTGCTCTTTGCTGCTGGTTTTAGGCGTGACTTTTATCACGATCCATCGATTGCATCGCCGCTATGCTAAACTGCGCTCCAGCCATATGCCTTCATTTGAAACTAAACAAGGAATAGAACCCTCCTTTTCAACGTTAAAACCCATTCCACCGGAATACCAACCTGCTATTGAGCGCTTTCAAAAGCAGGTGACCACAGAAAACAGGGGTGAATTCTATGGGCTATCGGATGAAGCGAGCGTCTACCGAGTATTTCATGGTACAACGGATACAAAACTCCGTTCCATTGCAAAAGAAGGGTTAAAAGCATTTTTTGAAATGAAGGCACATACTCCGAGTATTTTTGTCACAGCAAGTCCAACGCTCGCGTTGTGGCATGCCGCCGAAAACGGACCTCATGACACCCTCCGCGAAAATAAAAGTATGTCGGATGACAAGGATTTGGGGAAACCTATACTTCTCCTCGTTACGCTAGATAAAGCTTGGGTGCGAGCCCAGCCGGATGCTATGCGTCCATTGGATCTCTCCCCCTATCGCAAAGAACGTCACGGTATTGTCGGGGATAAAGATAACCGTCTCTGGTCTTTCAGAGAGTCACTCAGAGAAGAAGTTTCACTCCTCGATCAAGGTGAAGAAACAGATGATTTTGGCTTTCGATCGCCTATCGATTTAATACCTCCCGAGCACATCTCCGTTTTGCTCCCAGATGGAACCGTTCAACCTATTCAAGACTACGTTGCTCAAACGTGATCAACCCGCACATCCAACCTTGAGTTCACACACTCAGAAGCTTTTTACCCATCAACCTATGCCAACCATCAATCCCTACATCAACTTCAACGGAAATGCCGAAGAAGCATTCACGTTTTATAAATCTGTATTTGGTGGAGAGTTTGCCAAGATTATTCGTTTTAAAGATATGGCTGGCCCTGAATTTCCGGTACCAGAAAAAGAGGCTGACAAAATCATGCACATAGCCTTGCCTATCGGCAGAAACATCTTAATCGCGAATGACGTTCCCGAAAGTATGGGGCGTGTAAATGAACGTGAGAATAGATCTAAAATCGCCATCAGCGCAGATAGCCGTGAGGAGGCAGATAGACTATTTCACGGACTTTCGGAAGGCGGAGAGATTGAAATGCCAATCGCTGATAGCCCTTGGGGCACCTACTTTGCCATGTTTCGAGACAAATTTGGGATCGAGTGGACAGTGGAATACGACCAAACACCTTCCTAATACCCGTTTGCCATCAGCATCATTCCTTACCGCGCAAGAACGCGTTCCGTTTTGAATAGATAAAGAGGATGAGCACGAGGATTCCTACGCCAAATACTACCTGTATCACTGATTCCGTTTTTTCAAACCCGTTTCTTAATTGTCTATAACTACTCAGACCAACGTAGCCAAGGTACAGATACAGAAAATTTCTGACACAGGTTCCAAAAAAGGTAGAGGAAATGTAGGTTGCACGATTCAGTTTAATGATCCCACAGACAAAGGAAACGGCAGTGGTCGGTACAACCGGGAGAGCCCGCGCAAGAAACAAAAAGGCGTAATCTCGCCACCCTTTATGGAGTCGGCTGCCGATGGCTTCAATGTCTACATGGGTAACGCCTAAATATTTTCCAAACTTCGCCATAACAAAATCCTCCATCTTGTCACCAGCGAGATAGATGAGCCAGGTCCCGAATGTTTTTCCTAACGCGCCTAGGACCGCTAATACCAGAAGGTACCACAGCAGCTCTCCATGAACACGGGCAATGGTCCCTGCCAGACCCATCACAAGGAACGAAGGAATGGGGGCGATGATTTCTTCAAGAAAAGAGCCAAGAATAACAAAAACCTCCAGAGGAATTGTGGGTGCGAGTGCGCGTAAAAATTCACTCACCGTAATAATGACCGACATAGAAGGATAGGTGGGTCTGCCTGCTGAGGACTCAGGTGAACAATCTTGAAAACAAATTCGCTCGCAGGAAAAATACGATTAGACTACCATGGATCCAAGTTACCGACGAAACTTTTATGAAACAGCTGTTTAGTATCTTGCTTGGAGGTATGATCGTGATGCTGGTGGTTTTCTACTTTTTTCGTGTACGGACGACCGAGGTCAACGCACCACAGAACGATCTTTCTACTAACATGACACTAGCAGGCACCTATGAATGCCTTCCCTCCACCGACCCACAGGCTCCCCCTGCGACAGACTGCGTCTTTGGACTCAGAACCGATACAGGAGAGCACTACCTAGTGAATTTTGGACAATCCGCTAGTGCGAAGGAACAGTTTGATCAGCGGGCACACGTTCGCGCAGAGGGCTTTTTCGTACCTAAAGAAGCGCTGAACACAGACCAGTGGGTGAAGTACAACATGAACGGCATCTTCACGATCACGCGCGTTCTGACGACGAGATAAAAACACGTTCGTATCTGCTATACTCACCTCAGTCTCACCCCACCCACCCTCTTTCAAAATGCCTGCTCATTTTCCAACCAGGAAGCACCTGGTCGTCTCCGCGCTCGTGCTATTTGGGGTGCTATTCTTTCTCTTTCAGGTCAAAGCTGGTTTCTACCCCTTTTTCTTGCGCGATCTCACATTGAAATCACAAGGGACAGACGTGAGCGCCCTGCAACGATTTTTAAACACTCAGAAGACGCCTGTTGCCGAACGGGGTCCAGGATCTCCCGGAAAAGAAACGGGATATTTTGGGAGAAAAACGAAAGCAGCGCTCATGGCGTTTCAAAATGAACACGCCGAGACGACCCTGACTCCGCTTGGGCTTGCAACAGGAACGGGCGCATTCACGACCACAACACGGAACTTTCTCAATACCCTTCTCCATCCCGTCCAAAATCTCGTTGAGAGCGCATCCTCTTCCTCATCTGACCTACCACGTGGGTATCTGATTGGTGGCACCATTACGGGTCTCTCAGGAACAGCTATTCTCAGAAATGACCTCGGCGAACGCATTACCGTTCAACCCGGCGGTGATAGCCGCTTCGTATTTCCAACACCGCTCCCAGATGGACACTCGTTTCAGGTGACACTCGAACAAACACCGGTTGGAGAGACCTGCTATACGTCGGCGGAACAGTCAGGAGTAGATGTGCGGGGAATCATTCAAGGGACAGACGTCACATCGATTCAAATTCAGTGCGCGTCACACACAAATCCCTTTCAACACCAACAAGGGGGTGGGGGTGGGACGACGGAACACGGTAACAGCTCAGGCGTCGAAGCTCCATCCGAAGTTCCGGCAGCATTGCTCACTCCCATCATTCATACCGCTCCAATCACCATCAACAACGCGGTACTGTTTACCGTTGTTCCTTCCCCGATGTCGACGTACGTCTCTTCGACGAGTCCTGGAACCCTGCACTACTCCACGCTTGGGCCGTCTGCTGGCTTCGTTTCAGGGTTGCTTGTCATTATGGCCTATGGAACGTCGACGATTCAGATCTCTCAAGATGCGACCGACGTCTACGCCGCTGCAACCTCTTCGCTTCAGTTCGTAGCTCATGCAACACCAGTGCCAACCATCACCCATTTTGAGGGCATCGCCAAGAATTACGGCGACGCGCCTTTTGCCCTCGCAGTCAGTTCAACAAGTGACGGGACCATTACCTATAGCTCTCTGGATCATGATGTCGCGACAGTATCTGGGAGTACGGTGACAATTTACCACGCCGGAACGACTTTTCTCCGCCTCCAACAAGCTCCTTCCGGCGAGTTCCACACAACAACGACCCGATCCGTACCGCTCACCGTCAACCCAATCGCACCTGACCTGACGTTCAATGATATCACCCGCTCCTATGACGGAGAGTCATTCCTGCTTCCTGTAACATCGACCAGTGCAGGAGCAGTTGGTTTTAGCGCGGAAAATGAAACCCTCATTTCGATTACTGGTTCTTTTGCCACGATTTTAGCCTCAGGCACCACAACGCTCACCGTCACCCAAGCGGCGGATGGAGATTATACTGCGGCAACGGCGACCGCTCTTTTGACCGTCCCTGGTGTCTGCGCAGAAGGAGCTTGTGGAGCCTACAGCAGCTCGTGTTCGATCGACGGCTCGGGCGCGACGTGTCACTGCGTCGCAGGTGTTACTGGAGCGCGGTGTAACATCGGCATCGATGCGTGTGCAGCCATTCCGTGTGGAATACATGGCGTCTGTACACGTACGAGTACCCTCGGTGGGATCTCCCCTCCTCTAAACAGCCACTCTTGTACGTGTAATGAAGGATTTTATGGCTCAACCTGTTCACTCCTCACGCCACCTCCAGAACCAGACATTACCTTTGCGTCGATTATCAAATACTTCGGCGATGCACCATTCACCCTCGCAGCCACTTCAACAAGTGGTGGATCTATCCGCTTTGGGAGCAGCAACGCATCCGTCGCTACAATAAGCGGTAGCATGTGTACCGTTGCTGGCACAGGAACATCAACGATCACGCTGTACCAGTCAGCCGACGGTGACTCGTACGCAAGTACTACCTCGTCGACTCTCATGACCGTGTATGAAAACTATTGTGCGGTTCACGGAAACCCCTGCCTAAATGGCGGCACATGTTCACCCTACACAGAAAGCTTCACCTGTGCCTGTCCAGAAGGGTATAGCGGAGGGATCTGTGAGAATACAACCATGAACTGTGATGGATCTCACGGGGCAACCTGTCAAAATGGAGGCGTGTGTACACCAACCGTCTTGGGCGGAGAATGCGTGTAGCATGTGCTTCATGGGTGCAACCTGTGAAGAATTCGATACACTTAGCTGCGCCTAAGCATCCACACTGTTTCCTATGAAGAACCGTGCGCTCCTTGTTTTTACGGTATTCCTCTCACTCACCGCATGGCTTGGGGCTGGCTGCGCCTCTTCGTCGCCAATCCATCCCGCTGCATCGACTGCCGCGAAGTCTCCTTCAAACGACAGAGGCAACATTCTCACGGAAGAAGATTTCCCAGGAGGTTATGGTTTACAGCTCTACCGACCAAACGAAAAAGAAGAGACGTTCCGCGTTCGAATACACCCGAACCTTCCGCCCTATGTATTCCACGTGGTGTCTTTTTCCGCATCACCGACAAGCTCTATTGAAATATTCCACTCCACAACCGACACAAAACCCTTCCAGACCATCCCACTGGATCCGAATGCCCGCTTCGGAGAGATGAGCCCCGTCTTCTTCACCGTGCAAGATATAAATTTTGATGAGTTTTCTGATATCGGTGTTCCTCAGGATGGTGGTGCAAAGTGGACCGCTTATCAATATTGGACGTTTGATCCAAAGACCGGAACGTTCGTGAGCTCGCCTGCTGCCAAAGATATGCTGAAGATCGGCTATAATTTCATCTCATTCGACAAAACAAAGAAGCAAATCACAACGGATAATCTAGAGGGAGCAGGTTCAAGACGATTGTATCAATTCCAGAAAGGGCACATATTGCCCATAAAAGGCGAGGATTTGGACACGATTCAGATGAGCATGATGAACCCCTCTGTAAATGGTCCATTTGTCTATCACTGCGTCATCACCACGATCACCTATCCGCACCAGAAACCGCATCTGACAAAAAAGGAACTTCCTGTAGAATGTAATCGCTCCATGCAGAGCATACCGTTTGTATACCCTGCTTGGTTTCCTTATTGATTTCGTGTATTCAGTACGCTATGTCCCAACAATCACCCATTACCGTTCGTACCATCGTCAACGCTCCCCTTTCAACCGTCTGGGAATACTGGACCAACCCGGAGCATATCCAAGAGTGGAATGCTGCCTCAGACGACTGGTGCTGCCCAAGCGCCACCAATGATCTACGGGTCGGCGGGACGTTTACAGCTCGCATGGAAGCACGCGACAAGAGTTTTGGCTTTGATTTTGGGGGTACCTATACAGAGGTCGTGCCACACGTACGCCTCGCCTACACGCTAGGCGAGCATCGAGCTGTTCGGGTGACGTTTGAAGAAGGGACGGGTGGTGTCCATGTCATAGAGACCTTCGACGCTGAAGATCAGAACCCTATCGAAATGCAGCGCGCGGGCTGGCAGGCAATTCTCGACCGCTTCAAGTGGTACGTTGAAGGGAGTCTTTCCTAATAACCTCATTCGCCCTGAACGATTCCCTCTATGAAACAACAAGTCTTCATGATTCATGGCGGGAATGTCTTTGATACCTACGAAGACTACCTCACCGATTTAAAAGGCAAGCAAGTCACGTTAGAGCGCCTGGTCTTCAAAGGCTGGAAATCCTCTCTCGGGGAAAGGCTTGGAGAGTCGTTCACAGTCTTTTTGCCGCAGATGCCAAATGGGCAAAACGCAAAGTATCTTGAGTGGAAGATCTATTTTGAAAAACTGGTTCCGCTCATGGAGCCAGGCATGATCCTGATCGGCCACTCGCTCGGGGGGATATTCCTCGCCAAATACCTGTCGGAAGAAACCTTCCCCGTGTCTGTCCGAGCTACGTTTCTGCTCGCGGCTCCGTTTGCGACACCCACTAACCATCCACTGGGAGATTTTACCCTCTCAGAGCCGTTAGAGAAGCTCACGGAACAAAGTGAGCGCCTATTTCTCTATCATAGCCAGGATGATGTTGTCGTCCCCTATTCGAATGCCTTGGACTACAAGAGTGTGCTTCCCAAAGCTGTCCTTCGTGACTTTACAGACCGGGGTCATTTTAATACCGAGACCTTTCCTGAGCTCGAACAGGATCTGCGAACAGTCACAGCGAATCATTGACTTTTTCCAGAAAAATAATAAGATACGCCCTCCCTGTCACGGGAGGGCGTTTTAAACCGTTGAGCGATAGGTGGTCTATTCTCTCTTTCGCATCACGAAAGGCAATGCCATTGAAAACGTGTTTTCTGCTCGTGCCCTGCTTGGCTCTCGCCGCCTGTGGCGAAGGCCCTGAGCCGACCGGCCAGGTCGGCTACTCTCTGCCGCTCGAGTGCGGACTGCCACCGAACGCATACGCAGACGTTACGGTGAACGCCTCTCAGCGAGCACAGAACGTGCGTGGGACACACGGCCTGCTCGATTCGGAAGAGGCGCGTGAGATCTCTCTCAGCGTTCCGGGCTCGAACCAAGCCCTGCTCAGCGGAACGGTCCAGGTCATCACGACGACCGGTGTCATCTCCTTCCGTGTCGGGTCGAGCTCGATCACCGAGCTTGCCTACCTGCGCTGGCAAGCGTGCGAACGAGACTACGGCCGCACACACGAAGACTGGACCCTCGAAGTGATCGTCCCGCGTGGTCAACCGGTCACGATCGTAGCGGAGGTCGTGACCGCAACAGGTGAGGTCTTTTCCACGGGGCACCTCCTGCCCGACGGGCGATGTTCCTCCTCGAGCATCCGCTTCCCAAACCTGGAGCCTGGCGTGTCCGCGCCTCTCCCCATCACCATCGGACAAAACATCGCCTGCGGAGTCGAGCTCGCTCCTCCATAGGCACCTCCTCACACCCTCGTCCCCGGCAACCCCTCTATGCCTGCGGTCGAGGGTGTTGCGCTTTCATTGACCCCCGCTTTCCCTTGTCTATATACTTTCCTGCATATGAATACCCCTTCAGAACCTTCCGCACAGGCTTCGGGCAATTGCGCCGTCTGTGATTTACCGATTACTCTCGCTCCAGGCACCCGCGCAACCGAGGTCATTACCTGTACGGACTGCAAAACACGCCTGGTCGTTGAAAAAGTTGAAGGGGTAAACGCAACACTCGTTCAGGCACCAGCCGTAGAAGAAGATTGGGGTCAATAAAGATATGCTCACTCTCGGTCTTTTGCACACCACGATTCGCGCGGACGAAAAACTCATTCTGGATGCAGCAGAAAAACGTGGGATTCAGGTCAAATTGATCGATGTTCGTACCGAGGTTTTCAACCCCGCCACCTATAAAGTGGATATTGACCTGGCCTTAGAACGCTGTATTTCAACTTCAAAAGGCACCTACGCCACCCATTTTTTTGAGTCGATGGGCGTGAAGGTCGTGAACTCTTCTGCGGTCGCGAGCGTCTGCGAGGATAAATTTTTGACGTCTCTCGCGCTCCAGAAAGCTGGCGTTCCAACGCCGCCTTTCGCCCTCGTGTTTGGTGTAGAAGAAGCCAAAATCGCGATCGAGCAACTCGGGGGCTTCCCTGCCGTCATCAAACCCAACGTCGGGTCGTGGGGACGGTTGCTCGCCAAGGTGAATGATATCGATGCACTCGAAGCCATCATCGAACACAAGGACGTTTTAGGGTCTCCTCAACAAAAGTCGATTTATATTCAGCAATACGTGAAGAAACCAGGACGCGATATTCGATTATTTGTGATCGACGGTGAAGCACTGTGTGCCATTTATCGCACCTCCCCACATTGGATTACGAATACGGCGCGTGGCGGTCAGGCGACGGTCTGTCCTCTCACAGACGACTTGCGCGAAATTGCACGCGCGTCTTCAGATGCTGTTGGTGGCGGAATTCTCGCGCTCGATGTCTTTGAAACAGATGCGGGGTTTTCGATCAACGAAATCAATCACACGATGGAATTCAAGAACTCAGAAGCGCCAACCGGCGTGAGTATTTCTGGCGCCATCGTAGACTATTGCATCAAAGTTCACGCAGGAGCTTCACGCACATGACCGTTTCGATTTTTGGCGGATCCGGGTACGCAGGAGGAGAGCTGATCCGTCTTTTGCTTCAACATCCAGAGGTCGAGATCAAACAAGTCACGTCGCGCCAATTTGCGGGACAGCCTGTCTCTGCGGCACATCCGAACTTGCGTAAAGTGACGAACCTTCAATTTGTTCATCCTGAAGCGCTCGAAGCGTGTGATTTGTTGATCATTGCGCTTCCAAATGGAATTTCGATGAGCCAGATGGCGAAGTTCATGACACTCGCCCCAAAGATTATCGATCTTGGAGCGGACTTCCGCTTGCACAATCAAGATGTCTTCCAAGATTGGTATAAAAAAGAACATGTAGCGCCGGAATTGCTCCCTCACTTTGTGTATGGCATCGCCGAACTGCATCGTGACGAGATAAAAAAGGCGTCCTATGTTTCGTGTGCAGGCTGTGAAGCGACCGTTTCGACGCTCGCCCTCTATCCTCTCCACAAGCACCGCCTCATCGAGGAGCGTGTAACAATTGATGCGAAGATGAGTAGCTCGCAAGCGGGTATGACCGCCTCTTTGTCTTCCCATCATCCGGAACGCTCCGGCGCGGTGCGCTCCTACATGCCAACGGGGCACCGCCACACGGCTGAAATCGAACAAGAGCTCCCCGGCTTAAAAGTCGCCATCTCCGCGACTGCGATCGATATGGTGCGTGGCCTCCTCGTGACTATTCACACAACACCCATCGCAGGTCTCACGGACAAAGACATTTGGAAAGCCTATCGCGGTTGCTACGGCACAGAGCCTTTCATTCGTATTGTAAAAGAAAATAGCGGGATCTATCGCTACCCAGAACCAAAGATTCTCCAAGGCACGAACTTCTGCGATATTGGGTTTGAACTCGATCAGCGGACGAATCGTTTGGTTGTGATTGCGGCGATTGATAACCTCGTCAAAGGAACGGCGGGACAAGCGGTTCAAGCGCTGAACTTGATGTGTGGCTTTGAAGAAACGTTGAGCCTCGGATTCCCCGGTCTTCATCCGATTTAATCCCGTGTATGATTTTGCTCAAAATTGGGGGCGGAAAGGGCATCAACCTCGACTTCATTTGTTCCGATGTCGCCGCACTCATCGCGAAAGGTGAACAGATCGTGATCGTACATGGCGCGAGTGCAACACGCGATGAGATTGCGGAGAAATTAGGAACACCTACCAAAACCATTACCTCTCCTTCGGGCGTCAGTAGCGTCTACACCGATGAAGCGGCCATGGACGTCTTTTTGATGGTCTATGCGGGATTATTAAATAAAAAGATCGTGGCCGCGCTTCAAGCGCATGGGGTGAATGCCGTAGGACTCTCCGGCGTTGATGGACGCTTGTGGGAAGCGAAGCGTAAAGAAGCCGTGTATGCCGTCGAAGGCGAGAAGACCCTCCTCATCACGGATAACCTGACGGGAAAGGTACAGCATGTAAATGCGGGGTTGATTGCACTCCTTGCGAATGCGGGATATGTGCCCGTGATCTGCCCACCCGCAATCAGTCTAGATCAAAAAATTGTGAATACCGACAACGACTTCGCAACAGCCGTCATGGCCGAAGCGTTGAACATTAAAGACATGGTGGTGTTATTTGAAGCACCGGGGTTATTGCGTGAATTTAAAGACCCAACGAGTTTGATTCGTGAGATTAAAAAAGAAGAATTGGAAAACTATCTCCCCTACACCCAAGGACGTATGATGAAAAAACTGCTTGGCACAAAAGATGCTTTCGCCCGCGGAGTGGAACGCGTCTACTGGAGCGATGGTCGGATCGAGCAACCGATTCAAAATGCCCTCAAGGGAACTGGCACGGTGATAAAATAATCTTTTCCTCTCAAAGGCTCGACCCGTTTGGTCAAGCCGTTAGTTGAGGTGGGGAGCGCAGCGCGAGCATTCGCGTGCCTCCCCCAAGCCCCTGAAGCATCAGAACTCTGGAAGGAGAAAAACCTCTCGCTTGAGGCCCGTGACGTCTTCCGGCGTCGGCGGCGGGAACGGCTCCCCGTCGAAGTTCACCACGATCGTGGTGACGTTGTCGGGCCCACCGGCGTTGTTCGCGTCCTGGACGAGTTGGCCGCAGGCCGCAGCCGGTTCAGGCTGCGCCCGAAGGATTCCCAGGATGGATTCATCCTCCAACGGCCGGGTGAGGCCGTCCGAGCAGAAGAGCGCACGATCCCCACGACGCAGGTCGACGACCGTGATGACGACCTCGCCCAGCAGTCTACCGAGTGACTGCTGGAGCGTGTCGGCGATTTCCGGTCTCAGGCGTCGCCGAGCTTCGTGTTCATCGGCGTAGACGCCATCATCGACGAAGGCGTTCAGCATCGTCTGATCGCGCGTGACGCGCACCAGACGATCCTGGCGCTGGATGTAGACGCGGCTATCACCCACGCTGGCGATGAAGAGGCGCAGACCGCACACGAGCCCCACGACGACCGTGGTTCCCATGCCTTTTTTCAGCCTGTCTGCCTTCGCATCACCCTGGATGCGCTTGTGTGCTTTTCGCACGGCGGCCTCAAGCTCGACAGCCGCCTGCATATCGCTCGTGAACGGCGCCCGTGCGGTGAGCTCCTCGCGGATCACTTTCACCGCGAGCGCGCTCGCCACTTCACCCGCGTTGTGGCCACCCATACCATCGGCCACGATGAAGAGGCCCAGCGCTGGATCAACGAAGAGAGCGTCCTCGTTCTTGAGACGTTCACGACCGATATCGGTCAGTGCAGCGAACTGAAACGGATGAGACATGTGAGACCTCGTCTTCTTCCTGGCGTGATACGCCGTATAGATCTGATGTTTGAGAAATGAACCAAAGAGCAGAATAATCTACTATTATTTGTCTGTTTCGTCAATCAAAGGAGCATCTTTCCCAAGATTGACGCCTGTTTGACGTGATCGTTATACTTTTCTTCATTTATGCTCGACGTTCAAACGCTCCAACAAGCAAAGGTCGTGAACACCTACGTCAACCGCGGGCTCACCTTCGTAAAGGGTGAAGGCGCTTATCTCCTTACAGAAACGGGTGAGCGTTATCTCGACCTGATGAGTAATTACGGAGTGAACGTCTTTGGCTATAGCCACCCCGTCATTACGCAGGCGCTGACGGAGCAACTACAACGCCTCACCACCCTCCACGGAAGTTTCACGAACGACACGCGAGCAGGAGCATCTGATCTTCTTGTGAAACGCTGTGGCTCAGGCTATTCCCAAGTCTACTGGTCGAACTCGGGTGCCGAAGCGATCGAGGCGGCGCTTAAATTCGCCGTACTCGCCACCAGCAAAAAACGCTTCATCGTGTGTGAACATGGCTATCATGGAAAAACCTTGGGCGCACTTTCGGCAACAGCCGGAGAAAAATACAAGCAGCCGTTCGCTCCCCTCCTGTGGGACTTCGTGACGATTCCTTTTAACGATACACAAGCACTGGAACAGGCCTTGGACGATCAAACAGCCGCATTCATCGTTGAGCCGATTCAGGGTGAAGGGGGAATTTTTACTCCCGCCTCTGACTATCTGAAACGGGCGAAAGAGCTCTGTACTGCCCACGGTACTCTCCTCGTCATCGATGAGATCCAAACAGGGGTCGGTCGAACAGGTCACTTCCTCGCAAGTCAGGGAGCAGAGGTGAGCGCCGACATTCTCTGCTTAGGAAAAGGTTTAGCTGGAGGTATTCCAGTCGGTGCGACCGTCGTAACCGAATACGTGGCAAAAACAATTACGAAACATATTCACACTTCTACCTTCGGTGGAAATCCTCTCGCTTGCGCAGGTGTCATTGCCACGCTCAACCTGCTTACAGACGTACAATTGCAAGACGTACAACGTCTAGGAACAACTTTCAAACAGGCCCTGACCGGCCTCCGGTCCGATCTCATCGAGGGTATTCGTGGGGAAGGCTTGATGCTTGGGATCGCCGTCAAAGACAAGCGCAATCAACTATTGAAATTGTTGCAAGATCAAAAGATGCTCGTCATCCCGGCGGGCGAAAACGTCGTTCGACTCCTCCCTTCGTTCCTCATTACACACGAAGAAATCAACCTCGTAGCCAAGGCTTTCCAAACGGCCTTCGATGCGCTGAACTAGAGGTATGTGCCGATTGCTCACCGCGCGCTTCAGACAACCTACACAACCGCAGACGCTGTTGACTGAGTTTGCAAACATGTCAGAGAGAAGCAAATCCTATGATGGTGACTGGCAAGGAGACGGCTGGGGTGTCGCGTGGCTAAATGCGAACAACACTTGGCAAACGCATCATTCCCTTTCCCCCATCTGGGAGGATCAATCTTTTTTTGAAACGCTCCCTGAAACCCTCAGCCTCGTAGCACACGCACGAAGTGCTTCATTCCCACACCATAAAGGGGTGCTCGCTTTCAATCAGCCCTATGTTTTTGGTCCCTATGCCTTTGCCTTCAACGGAATGGTGAAAGGGGTCTCACTCCCGCCTATTCCTGTCCGTATCGGAGCCGAAAAAATTTGGCATTTGTTGAAGCAGGAGCTTGAAACACATCCGCCAAAAATCGCACTCACGCGCCTCCATACCCTGCTCCAGGCGCATAGTCAGGAAATCACTGCGTTGAATATCGGCCTCGCAAGCCCAGACGAGATCCACTCCTTTAACGAATTTGCACGCTATCCGGAGTATTATACCTTGCATCCATGGGAAAACACTTCTGGACAGGGTATCTGCTCAGAAAAGCTTTTTTGATTGCACCAATGAGTGGCTCCAACCCGTAGAATCAGTATGGCCCTACACCAACTCCGGGAGCGGTATCGTCATGTCCATACCGAAAAATCCTTCTATCCTCAACTTTTAATAGGTGCGGCGATCTTTTTAGGAAGTTTGGGGGCAAATGCCTGGGCCAATTTCTATACCAGCACGGGACCCGTCAATGTTGTCCAGGATCTTTTGCTCGACCTGCTGCCAATCGTGAACTTGAATTTCATCTATATTGAAGGAGCGCTCATTCTTATTGTTCTGAGTGTCTTTTTAGCCCTCTACCGACCGCAGCGGCTTCCATTTCTGTTAAAAACCGTTGGCTTATTCATCTTCATTCGCTCCTTTTTCATGATTTTGACGCATCTCTCCTTACCCCTCCCAGAAGCAGATATCGCGATTTACGCTCCACCAGGATCGCTCACCCGCTTCTTAAGCTCTGGAAATGATCTCTTCTTCTCCGGGCACACAGGCTTCCCGTTCTTGTTGTCATTGATTTTCTGGAAAGATGCCCTGCTGCGATATATTTTTCTGGGCGCCTCTCTCTTCTTTGGAACCGCTGTCCTCCTTGCCCACGTCCATTATTCAATCGACGTTTTCGCGGCCTTCTTTATTACCTACGCCATTTATGATGGAGCCGTCTGGCTGTTTACCAAAGATCACGCATTATTTCACTTGTTGCAAATCACCCCGGAGAAATAAAGCATAAAAAATCCCAGAGCCGTATGCCCTGGGATTTTTGTATCTCGCTTGGACTGTCTAGCGGAGGTATCCGAGCACACGGACGACCGACCACTGGAAAGGTGTTTGTGGGTTTGTGTTGAAGGTCTGTCGGAATGACGTGATCCCTTGACGCTCTTCTCTTAGGTCACGTGTGAAACGGATGCGGTACATCAAGGTATTCCAGGCTAAGTTCTCCGTCGCATTACGGAAGTTTGGTGCGTGACCAAAGATCGTACGGAAGGAAGCCAGGGCTCGTGGGGCCATAGAACGTTCGTAGGCCAAGTTACGTGTGAGAGGAATCTGACCACTCGCGACACGCTCGAGATCACTCACAGGGATGTTGGCAGCTGTGCGTCCGAGGACTTCCTGCAAGTCTCGTAAAACGGCTGCACGCTCTCCCTGACCAAGTCCTCGACTTGCCTGAGAACCTCCTTCTTGAAGGAATTGTGTGAGCGTCTGTGTC
>CAZRDS010000012.1:15784-20200 GCA_964598895.1 uncultured Gammaproteobacteria bacterium
CTGGCGTTGTTTCCTCAGGAAGCGGGCTGGGCGCAGTAGGAGCCGTGATGAGAGGCGCCTGGTCCAAAAGCGGCGGAACAGGAAGAACTGGAACGACGCGTGGCACAAGTGGGGCATTAAAGAAGGTCTGAATTGGCCCACTTGCACCGCCACTTCCACCAATCGCCCCTCCGCCGCTGCTTCCCCCGCCGCCGCCTCCGCCACCACCACTTGAGACAACCGTCTCACAGGCAGAGGTTGTGGCTGCCGCTGAGGTTGACGTTGCCGTTTCTACGGCATCATGATTTCGCGCAATCGTAGCAAAGCTATAACTCGTTCCGCAGGTCAGGCTTCCAACCGAGAGCGTTGCCCACGTGGTAGTGTTTTGCCAGGTTGGGGAACCGGACACGGCACCGGCACCGGACAGGTATCCGCCCAAGGTTGAACTATAGATTGCGTACTCCGTGGAAGTTGCGTTCTCTCCCGCACCAACCGATACGGAGACGGCCGTGCGAGAGACAGCGCTCACTGTTGGCGCAACCGGAGTCGCCGCCAGCATGTAGAAGGGCGCGCTTGTATTATAGGCTGATCTACCCCCTGCATTTAGGGCAGCGATACGGACTCGGTACTGACGATCTGGACTGAACCCAACAACACCGGTTCCGATAGCATTCGCTGAAAGCTCCGTTATACCAGCCGTTGGGAACACTTCTCCTGCGGAGACATTTGCGAAGTCAAATAGTTGAGAAGATTCATTGGTCGCATTATCCGTCCAAGTAATCGTTGCCGTTGAGGAAGTAATTTCGGAAACACTGATTCCCGTTGGAGCCGCTGGCGCTGTCCGAATGGCTGCAATCGAAATTTCTTGGTCCGGTGAACTGAGGGTGAAGGCATCCGTAGATGAAGCCGCGTACCCAGCCGTCGCTCCCGTTTGAACGATATACGGATTGAATCCCCCATTCGTGAGGGCAGAGCCAAGCACGTTGATCGTATAGGCTGGAAGATGGATATAGGCGGTATGCCCTGTCCCATCAGTGCTTCCAAAAGAAGTTTCTGTGAACGTCAGGTCTGTTGAGCTCGCTGCAATACTTCCAACTCCTGCTCCGCCCTCAACGTCTGTGACGTGCACGCGGGCCCGGAATTTTACGAGAAGACTTCCCCCTAAGTTTCCTACAGAGCTAGAGGTTCGTGTAAAAGTAACGTTATCGAAGGTATTCACCGCCGCTGCAGCCGAGAGAACGTCATAGTAGGTATTGCTCGATAATGTACTATCTGAAAGCGTGTTCGAATTATCCGTTCCAGAAGCGAAGCGGATGCCGTAGCCATTCCCGGTTGAAGTGACGCCAGAGATGGTGTTGTTATTTGAGCCGCCCATCAGCTTGATCCCCGCAAAGGCTGTTCCAGGCGTGTAGGTAATCGCCGGTGGGTCTGTGACGCCAGAGACGAGCGTCATTCCGGAACTCAAGAGTGAACCCGCGTCGTAGGAATAGACACCCCCTGAGACCGTGAACAGATTGTCCGCGAAGCCGTCCACCGAGAAGGCGGGCGGTGGCAACATACAGACACCGGAAAGATAACTTTCAAGGGCTGCCTGGTTTGCAAACTGACTATTTGGCAGCAACACTGTAAAATGCGCCCCCATAAGTTGAACCGCCGCTAAATGAAAGGCGGTTGTTCCTCCGAATGTAGCGGCGGTAATATTGTCACCGTCAGCAGACACAATAGTAGTCGGAGGCCCTCCGTCACACGTTGAGGAATCTGTAAAAATAGCTAGCTGTGAAGCTCCAAGACCAAGCATGCCGAACATTTCATTGTAGTTCGTACTTCCAGCATGCGCCAATATATTGGTCATCGTGTAACTTGCTGCACCAACGCCTGTAGCATTCTGCACCACCAGGTTCGCAATATGCGAAGAACTCACGTTTGAGAAGGTAATCCCATTTGACCCGGCTCCCGCATTGATAATCGTTCCAACACCCGCCCCTTGAATCGTGATCGAAGAGGTTGCATTCGCCGAGTTCACAGAGAATCCCCCATAGGTACCTGCGGCGAGCATAACCGTATCCCCTGTTCGAACGAAGGTATTGATTCCTGAGGTTGTTGTCGCATCCACCGTAAGATAGTCGACCGACCCCGTATCATCCACAAAAATAGTACTACGGCGCGCTTCATTCGTCGCTCCAATATCTTGAGTCCCTACGACGTCGAGATAGGGGCTAAACGGGGCAACATGAAGGTCATTCGTTGTATCAACATCAGACAGTTCCAAAGATGGATCTGTGTAGATTGTGGTAGCGTCAGCGATATCAGAGCCTCCGCTCCCCGAAACTTCGGACCGCATCGCTGATCCAAAGTTATAGATGCCATTGTGGCTATTGGTTTGAACCAGGCTCGTCAGCGGATCTCTTGTTAGTTGCACTCCTGGTTTTTCCCCTGCTGAGGAAGAGGCATTGTAAAACAAGTTATAATCGATACCGAAATCGACCGACACATCTGCTCGATTTGACGCTGTAGAATAGGTAATAGGACTTCCTTCTTCACAATGCTCTCGGTGTCGGAAAGTATTATGCTGAATGTTGTAGATCGCAACCCAAGGTGAGTCGTTTACGCTATAGATCATTAAAGCTGCACACCCGGACAAATAGTTTGGTGAATCGATGTAATTTCCCCCAATGTAATTTGTGCCCGTTGCGGTAAATTCGAGCGAGCTCTGTAGCCCCGCACTTATTGGATAGTCCTCTACGTAGCGAATCGTGTTCGAAGCAAAGGATTCATCAAATCCACTAATCGACACAAGCGTCGCAGAGCCTAACGTGGCCGCTGAATGGTTATTGAAGGTGTTACCTACGATCAAGTTCCCGCTTGAAGAAGCAGAGGTATCAAATATCACTGCATGCGCGCTACCCGCCTGATTTCCGTAGAACGTATTATTTCGGATAATTCCATTTGTTGAGGTCGAACGAAGACTCAACTGGTTGATATTGGTGTTATTTTCGATCAGGAACCCGTTAGCTCCAGCTGAAAATTCAATCGTACTTGCGTCGGTAGTGATGAACGTATTCCCTCGAATAACTACTCCTCCCGGCGGAACACTGTCATAGGCCGGGTTCGTGGATAGCTGAATCGCGCCGATCGTACACCCTTGGATCGTCGAACTCGTTGTGAGGTAGAGTCGGCCGCCGGTTGACACCGCAGGACCAATCGTCGCTCCTCCGGTACAGAGAATCGTTGAACTCACCGAAGGGAACGTCAGAGGCCAAGATTCGGCTGTGGGATCGTACGCAATCGCGGCCGCTCCTGGGCCGCGCACTTCGTAAATGTCCCCCTCGGCTGGAGAGAGCCCTATTGCATCCGCGATCGTGGAATACTCACAACCGCCCGCACAAATGGTCTTTGTAGCCGCGTGCGCCTGGGCTCCTAGACCCAACACTCCACACACAAGAAACAGGGAAAAAATGGTTTTTGAAAAAAGGGTTATAGAAGGTCAGGAATGAGCACGCTCAGGACACAAGTATACACTTAACTCTGCGCAAACACGAGAGCTTGAACCGAGGCTGCCCCCTCCGCATGCAGGAGGACAGCGGCCTCTTGTAAAGTCGCACCGGTGGTATAGACATCGTCGATCAAAAGCACTTCTTTTCCTCGGACAGACGTCTGACAGGCGAAGATACCTCGTAGGTTTGCCGAGCGCTCCTCTGGAGTCGTGAGGGTCGCATTTGTGTGACTGGAGCGTGTGCGCAGAAGTGCCTGAAGTACCGGAATATCTGGGAATAAAAAGGCTTGTACCAGGCTCGCCAGCCGCAGAGCATGATCCAGACCACGTGTTCGCTGGCGTTCCGGGTCCATCGGGAGCGGAACAATCACGGTTGGGGCGGGTACCAGGCTCGAAAGCGACTCAGATTCATCTCGGAAGCGTTTTAGCACCCCAGCCAGCGCCTCTTCTTCCAAGCACAAGGCTCGTTGATACTTCAATGAGCGAATCAAACCGCCAATCAGCGGATTCGCGTAATACGAAATGGCAAGCAGCGTGGTCAGCGGGGCTTCTTCCGGCAACGGAACGCGCCCCAGCAAGGGAATCGTTACGAGACAACTCTCACACAACCATTCCCCCGCCTCAGAACACCCAAGACAGCTGGGCGGAAAAATCCCATCAAGGACACTCCGCACAAGCTCTCGCGATGCCAGGCGCGACGACATACAAGCGCTCTATTGCTCATCCACCCAATCAAGTCGTGAAACCAACCAACGACCATCTGTTTTCTGAAGGGTCAGGATGGCGTGACGATAACCTGTCACAGGTGAAGCGTCACCTACTTCTGTAATGATTTGAGCATCGACCTGGACCGTCACCTCTGTTTGAGATCGAATCGGCGTGACGGATGTAATTTTGGAAGCCAATCCGCGTGTCGTCTGCCCCCAATGCCCGGAGCGGAGAGG
>CAZRDS010000013.1:0-17763 GCA_964598895.1 uncultured Gammaproteobacteria bacterium
CGATGGGTTCTTCGAGTGAAGTGATCCTCGGCTCAACAGATGATTTTGTCGTGGAAAGTGGCGCGGTAGTGTCGCATGGAGCGCAAGATCCTGGGGGTGTGCGGATCACCGCCAGAAATATCAGTATTCTCGGGAATATCAATGCAAACGGAAAAGGGTGCTCGGGTTCTGCAACGGATGTTGGATTTGGCCCCGATCCAGTAACAGGGATTTGTACGGCGGGTGAAGCAGGGGCTGGTTTGAACGCCTCGGGAGGTGCTGGGTATGGCGGCCGTGGAGGGGCATCGTATGGCCACGGCGCTGATATGTCGGCTACCTATGGATCTTCAACTCAGCCAGGGCTCCTTGGATCCGGTGGATCTTCTGGGGGAGAGAGCGGCTCAGGTGGTGGTCTTATCCATGTTGTGGCGAGTGGTACGTTGACGGTCGATGGAACCATTTCTGCGAATGGGCTTACAAGCTCTGGCGGAGCTGGATCTGGTGGGTCTGTCTATCTTAGTGCAACGACCTTTACAGGTAGCGGTGCCGTTCGCGCGAATGGGTCGAATGCGGACTGGTGTACCTACGGAGGGGGTGGCGGAGGGGGTCGTGTAGCCGTCTACTACGGGACGCTCGGATCATTTTCATTGGCGAATATTTCGGCTTCAGGTGGCTTAGGGGATAGTTGTAGAGGGGGAACGAATGGAGAGCGGGGAACGACTTTTATCATAAACGGGTTAGCGGACGTTCCGGGTACGGATCTTCGTGTGACGTCTGGGCTTGATCTTGTTGCGGATCTAAATTTACACCACGCAAATATTACCTTTGATAGTGGTGCGCGTATTGGCTGCGGTTCAGCCAGAAGCTCACTCGAGCTCAGCGCTTCAGGAGCGTTTACGGACAATGGGGCAACATGGAGTTGTGATGCGCTCATTCCATCGATTACGGTCAGTTCGACAGGCGCGTTGATATTCACAGGCACAGTTCTGAGTTTTACGAACACAGATGTATTCACACTTGCGGGTTCGGATTTTACGAACAGTGACGTTTCTCTATCGGTTCCAAAGGCCGGTTCTCAGACGACGATCGCTATTCAGAATCCATCGCTTACATTCACGAACTTCACGTTTACCGGAGCAACGAATGCGAGTACGACAAGTGCGGATGGGGGTATGCTCTTTCTTCCAAATACAACAGCGCTATCACTTGTGAATTCAGACATTTTGGCAAACGTTTCAACGACGCTTGCAACCCTTTCTATTGATGCGCTTTCTTCTTTGAATGCGAATGGAAAAGGGTGTCCTGGATCAGTTTCTGGTCCAGGATATGGACCAGATCCGGTTACAGGGATCTGTGCACTCGGGATGGCGGGGGCTGGGTTAGAGATGTTTGGGGGTGCGGGCTATGGCGGAGTGGGTGGAAGTTCTGGTTTTGGAAGCGGGCCTTCGGCCACGTATGGCTCAGCGTCTTTGCCAAATGCTTTTGGATCGGGTGCTTCTCGGGGTGGATCTGGAGGCGGGAGGATTTCGCTTGTGGTAACGGCTACGGCAACGATTGACGGAACGATTACGGCAAATAGTCTCGTAAATGGTGGTTCAGGTGGGGCGATCAGTGTTGAGGCGGGTACAATTCTCGGAGACGGTTCCGTTTCTGCGAATGGATCAAACGCAGGTTTTTGTAGCTGGATCGGTGGCGGCGGCGGGGGGCGGATCTCATTGCGGTACAGAACCACTGGAACGTTTAATCTTGCTAGCGCAACCGTAACAGCTGGGCTAGGAGATAGTTGTCGCGGTGGATTGAATGGAGGGGATGGTTCAATTTACACGTTGCTATTGAATCAATCTCCAGACGTGCCGGCTTCGCTTGGCCCCAGCGGGCTTGTAGGAGGATCGACAACCGGAACAGCGAATCCGATCTTCACGTTTACGCTTACAGATCCTGACCTCTCAGATCAGGTAAAATATCGTATTCAGATAGATGACTCATCGGACTTTTTGTCTCCAATCGTAGATTATACAAGTTCGCTTGCGTCACAAGGGGTTCAAGACTTTCAAGTAGGACAGGCTACAGGACTCGGGACGTACAGTGTCGGGTCCTTTGGTCAAACGCTTTCAAATGGATCCTACTATTGGCGTGTGAAAACCATCGATGGGAATGCAGCAGAATCATCCTACGTCGCGGCAAATGCAGGCTCAGTCGCCTTCCAGGCAGACCTTGACCCACGCTATCTCTCGTTCGCCTCTGAGACGGGCTCCGGACTCGAATCGACAACTGCGACGAGTGTGCGGATTGTCTTGAGTGCCCCGCACTTTGAGACGGTCACGGTGCATTATGCGGTCACTGCTGGAACGGCTGAGGGGTCAGGTGTCGATTACACACTTTCTGCCGGAACGGCGACGATTCCAGCGGGGGAAACTAGTACGACGGTTCCATTTAGCGTGGTGGATGATGCGATTGATGAACCAGATGAGACGTTCACCATCACTCTTTCAAGTCCGGTTTCGGCGATTATTGGATCCGCTACATCTACGGTCTACACAATTCTTGATAACGATACGGGAGCGGTTGTTTTTTCAGCATCAAGTCTGTCTATCCGTGAAGGATCGTCCGCATCCTATACAGTCGCTCTTGCGACGGCGCCCACGACGACGATGGATGTGTTGCTTTCTGCCGGTTCAGGGGTTGCGCTCTCCACTTCGACCATTTCTTTTACGGCGCTGAACTACAGTTCGCCAGTGACTGTGACAGTCAGCGCGGGCGATGACGCGGTCTATACAGGGGATCGCACGATCTCCATTACTCACACAGCTTCGACAACGGCTAATGGCTACGCTTCGCACGTGTTGTCGAGCATTGCCGTTTCCCTTTTGGAGAATGATGCCCCGCCCGCGTCTGGCGGGGGTGGGGGAGGCGGTGCCATTGGTGGCGGTGGCGCGGGTGGTCCGATCTTGTCTATTTTGCAATTGCTTCTCCCGGCTACCCTGCCTCCTGTCTCCGGAGCTCCATTCGCACCGTCTGAGCTACCACCCGCCGAGCTTGTCTTGAACCCCTCAGACCCAGCACGTATTCGTGAAGTTCTCCAAATAGCTCAAGACCCTGTACGTGAAGCTCGCATCGCGGGCGAAGTCCGACACGATCTTGAAGGAGTGGGTGTAGGTGCAGCTCCTTCTGAAGTCCAGTCGCTTGCCACCTTTATCGCCTATGGCATTTCACCCGCGACCGTCAAATTGGGAGAAGGAGAGCGACGCGCCTTGGTACGCGACGCACTTGAAACGATGAAGACAGCTACTGTCTCGGCAGCAGACTTGGAGCGTCTTACGCGGGGTCAGATTCCACAGTTCCGCAATCTTACGGAGGAACGTGTACTTGCTCCTCGAACTCTGAAAACGTTCCGTACGATCTATGGTCATGCGCCAAACTTCACAAATGCCTCCGAAAACCTCGCTTGGAATACGCTTATGTATCGCATTCGATTTACGCGTGATTTGCGGCAAGAAAGACAGGGGATTCAGGAATTCAGAAGGATCTTCCACCGTGAGCCGAAAGATGCGTTCCAGTGGGCGACGGTACGCGTGTTAGGGTATGTGCAGTGATTTCTTCATTCCGTAACGGTACGCTTGCTTACTATGAGGACATCACAACGAAAGACCCCGATACAACAATTGATTCAGCGATCAGCGGAAAAGCCAGCCGTTCAAAAGAAGGGCTCGCCAATGGCAATCGCTCTTTCTGTTGTTGGCGCCTGTTTGATCGTAAGCTTTTCTTTTTGGGTTGCGTTAAGCTCACAGCCGATAGCCGTTGCGCTCAGTCGAGCGTTTGAAGGCCTCTCATTTTAAGAGGTGCTATGTCTAAAAGACGAACACCCGCTGCGAGAGCTCCCAGGGCGGGGTCGTCGTGTGCGGGTGTCGAGCCTCCTTATCGGCAGTAGTGCTTCCAGACGGCCAAGCCTATGCAGGCGATGACCATCAAGAGGAAGACGATGTCTGGCGCGCAGCCAGGTGAGTCTTCGTACCAACGATTGCCTTGGTATTCGCGTTTCTTCGGTGTATCCATCCGACCTCCAGAGGCGAGTATAGACTGAAGTTGCTTGAGAAAGAAAGCAAAAGGCCGTCCCCTGGTGGGGGGACGGCCTTCGTTTGAATAGTTTGTTTACGACGAGTGGGCTGGAGCGGTGGTTTCACGAGCCGCGCGCTTCGCTGCAGCGAATGACTGTTGAGCTGCTTTGACGGCTGCCTGGTAGGTGGCACGAGCCGTTTTCTTTTCAGCTTTTGTCGTAGCAGCCTTCATTGCGGTCTGGAAAGTCGTACGAGCTGAGCTGAGCGCAGCGGTGTAGGTGTGACGAGCGGTTGCGAGAGCGGCCGTGCGGGCAGTTGAAGAAGCGCTCTTAGCTTCCTCGCGTTGCATGCGGTTCTCGACGTGCGTACGCGTGGTGCTTGCCATCATGCGGGTCGTCGAAGCCATACCACGACCCTCTTCGCGTTCACCGCGTTCACGCAAGCCCATCATGGTAGACGAGGCGCTGCGGTGAGATGGTGAGCGCACTTCTTTTCCGTGTCCAGCGGCAAAAGCGACACCTGCTTGTGCAGCAAAGAGAGTACAGACACTTAATACGGCGAGTTTCTTATACATAGTGTAGAAAGGAATAAATAGCGTGTAGTCTATTGTACAGGTAGGCAGGGGAAACGTTACAAAGAGAGTTTTTAAATCCAAATTATAGTTGGTTTAGAATAAAATAGGCTAAAGTTTGACTTTAGGGCATTTTTCGCATATAACACCGTGTCTTGTGTTGAACTAAGAGCTCATATTTCATGAGACTCATTCAGCGCCAGACAGTACACACGAGGCGAACGTGAAGACTCGGAATTGGTACGCGATCATCTGCCTCACGCTCACTCTCCTCTTCGGAGGACAGACGGTACAGGCCCAGTGCGACCACATCGTGGTCGAATCGGACGCGTTCACCGCGTCGACCTCGGGGCCGACGCTCCCGCCGACCAGCGGCCTGGTCGGAGATAGCCCGTATTTCAGCACCCGCTGGAGACGGGCAAATGTTCGAGGGAGTCGTTACGACGAACGAACCGTCGGGTACGAGACTAGCCCTGCTGAGCTCGCAGATACGCTCGTCAGGAACCGTTCAGCGCCGTCCAGCTCGTGGAGTTTCGATAACTTCACGCGACGGGGTGCGGGCGGCTGGGTCTACGACACCTGGACGTCCTACTCCAACCAGATGGGGGAATGGTGGTATGAGGTGATCCCTGGGTCGAGCTGGTGGGCACTGGGAAGCTTCCGCTATTCATACCTCTCTCCGTACGCCGGTTCGGCTACTCAGTGCGACGGCAGTCTGCGCGGGCTCTGCGGCTGGCGGATCGATGGTGATCCTCTCCTGAATGAGACGTGGAAACTCTACTGCATTTCTGCCGCGCAATGGCGTGGAAACACGTACACCTGGGCGTATGCGGACGGGTACACCTCCACCCTGCTCTATAGCCCCTCGGCCACGTCGACCGGCGTCGCGATCTATCGTCTCCCTGAAGGGAGTACGTGTCGTTACGCCTGCTACATGTACGGTACGAATTAGCGTGGCTGACGAGCTGTGTGGCTCATCGTAGCCCTTTCTCCGGATTGTGGAGAGTCGCAGCGCTTGCGGCTCTCCACCGTCACAGATTGCTTCACTTGTTTGGAGTGATGTGTAACGCAGCAAATGTTTGCGGGTGAAGATGTTCCAAGATGTTTTTATTTCCTTTTGATGTATCAGCGAAAAATCGTAGAGTGGCCATTGCACACGGCAGCTGCGTGACGAGGAGTAATTCCAGAGTGTAGGTCTACTTTGCTACTTCTTGAACAGGCTATTTAAGAAGCTCCAACCGTCTACTTACTCTCAAGCCCCCCCTAAATAAGTGGACATGGCGGGCCCGCATGGAGGAAGTGAGATCGTGGTTTATGGAGCACTCCACCACTCAATCCAGCTTAATTTGATGAATGTGTCTTGTGATTGGTAGTGCTATTGTTTCAGCGTGTTATTAATAGGAGATACTAGTAATTTCAGCCTAAATTTCTCTTCCCCGTATATGCTATGATACAACCCTACCACTTCTTTCTATATATATGGGCGAAAAAGCAGATTGGAATATCACAGCACATCCTGATAATCGAGAAGAGGTTATTAATGAAAGGAAAAAGTCACTACTTTCCATGGGTTTTGACGAGGCATTTGTCGAACATATCGCTACAAAGGAGCCCACTTTGGTCAGAGAGGGTAAAGTAACAGCTGCGTTTAATCTTTTACGGGGCCTCGGTTTCGAAGATCCTGTGGCATTGATAACCAGAAATACTTCTTTGTTGTGGAGTACTGAAGCTTCAATGAGACAAAAAATTGGAATATTCACTGAACTTGGTTTTAAAGACGCTATTGGAATGATTAGTAAAGACCCCACGATTTTTTCCTTGGGGGAAGAAAATATTCGAGCGAAAGTTCATCTTTTACGATCTTTAGGATTTAAATCTCCCGTGACCCTTATAGAAGCAAAGGCAAAAGTTTTGAACTACTCGGATGAGAGCATTAAGTCTAAGCCAGAGTTTCTGAAAGGTCTTGGTTTTCAAGATCCGATAAAATTTCTTACGGCTTGTCCAGATGTCTTTGGTCAGTCAGAGGAAACTTTTCAATCAAAAATTGAACTTTTACGCGAACTTGGTTTTCAAGATCCGATAAAGATGGTCACCAAAGCACCAGCTATAGCAATGCTTTCTGAGGAAGGTATTCGTGGGAAAGTTGCCTCTTTAGAAGGTGTGGGAATTAAAGATCCAATAAAGCTTATTACATTGTCTCCGACAATATTGAACTACTCCACGGAGACAATTTCTGAGAAAATGTCTTTTCTTACGGAGCTCGGTTTCGATGCGGCTGGTATCATCAGTAAATTTCCAGCTGTAATTACCCTAGGAAATGAAAATATTCTAAAGAAAATAAAGCTCCTGAATGACTTAGGCGTTCAGAATGTAAAGATGATGGTTGGTAGATCCCCCTCTACTCTTAGTCTAGCAGAGGATAATATTAGAGAAAGGTTTACATTCTGTACTCGAATACTGCAGTTTTATAAAGTACCTTTAGCTACAACAAGTTTGATGGAGTATGTTCCTAATTTATGGAACACGAAGAAAGAAAAAATAAGTATTCTACTACGTTTGATGAGGGAGTATCAGATACCAGCAGACAAGATAACAGCGCCTTTGGTAGCGAGAATATTCAATTCAAGTTTAGAGGATCTGCTTGTTGCTTTTTCGGAGGGGCATGCGGATCATGCTAGTATATTAGATTTGGTAAATAACGCGAAAAGGGTCGGAAAGAGAAAAGTGTCTAAGCTGGAAAAGCGTAAATACCTTTTAGAGGGTGGACTTGATCAGGCGACGATTAAAGATAAGTTAATTCTTAAACGATACATAAGAGGGTACGGGGCCAAAAATACCTCTGAAGTGGAATCGGAATTAGAGTCTTCTGATACATAATCCTCAAGTATTACAATTGATTACGGCATATACATCAAAAATCCAGCGTAATTGCTGGATTTTTGCATGGCGGGATGGAAGGGATTCGAACCCTCGATCTTCTCCGTGACAGGGAGACGTGTTAACCGGGCTACACCACCATCCCAGGTGAATGTCCTTCGTTGACGGGCGCTACCATATCAAACGCTGGGGGGTCTGACAAGTCCTATTTCCTCTCTAAAAGACAGGCGTTTGGTATACTGTCTTCGATGTCCCTTCAATCGCCCTGGCTTGCGGAACTTGTTCGTTCTAGGCCCTTAAAACGCTTAACCCAGTATCTGGAAACAGATGTGGTGATTATTGGCGCAGGGATTGCGGGAAGTGCGACGGCTGCTTTCTCGTTGCTGGAGACGCCTTACCGAATCGTTGTTCTCGAGGCGGGGAGGGTTGGTCATGGAGCGACCGGAAGGAATGCGGGCCAGATGCTGACGGATTTCGAACGCCCCATTGCAGAATTGATCTCTGATTTTGGATTTGATGTCGTGAAGGCAGGTTTGGAAAAAGTGGAAGGCGCCTGGGAATTGGTGAAAGAGCTTCAAGAGACCTTCCATCTTCAAACCCCGATCATCCACGCACCGGGGTACGACGGTTTTGCGGCGCCTGAGCCTTTCTTGGAGGCGTTAGAGAATCTGTTCGTGAAAAGGGAGATGGGGTTGCCGTGGAGTCAAGTGCGCGTGGTGCAAGGGACGGATTGTTCTCGTGTTCCTGAGCAGTACGCAGACTTGTGGGTGTTTGATACACAAGACTCCATCCTGACAGACCTTGAGACGGAAGATCTAGGCTATTTTGCGCTTCTTCCAACGAAGATCGCATGTACCAATAGCGCACAGCTGTCCGAAGAGCTGATCCAAGCCCTTTTGAATCGTTATCACCAGCGCTTTTTTGTGTACGAGGAATCACCGGTTTCTGAGATTTGGTTGGAGCGGGATGCAATCTATTTGAAGAGTGGCGAGTACACGGTCAAGGCCAAACAGGTCGTGTTGTGTACGAATGGCTTTGAGCGTTTCAAGATTTTTCACCATCAACAGATTGATGTGAACGGACAGGTCCATCGCGATATCCGTGGGTTGTCTTCCTATATGCAGGCCTATCTTGTGCCGGCTTATAATCCTGTGAAGGCGCTATCGTACTACACGGCGAGCCAGCGCTCTTCTGATGAGGATGATCCATCCGCAGCCGAGGCATTTACCTATCTCACGCGTCGTCCCTTCAAGCCAAAAGGGGAACGGTCTGAGGGGCTGGTGTGTGTTGGTGGTCCAGAGACGGCGTTTCCCGAAGACGAAGTCTACGACTTCGATTGGCCGCTTCCAGAGCGCATTCGAGCGGAGTTCGATTCATTCTTAAAGGGTTCACCGCTCGGAGCGCATGCGGATGCGCATCATCCAACGTTCGAGTGGCATGGTCTCATGGGCTATACCAATGGTCGTGTACGTTGCGTGGGTCCTGAGCCATGTTATGCAAATCTGTTGTACAACCTGGGTTGCAATGGAATCGGCATCATGACCTCAATTTATGGTGGGAAGCGCATAGCAGGCTTGCTTATTGGTACTGATGACGGCGCGCATCTGTTTGATCCGAAGATGCATCTCTGCAGCATTGAAAAGAAGAAGTCGACAGAGGGGTAGAAAACAAAAGATCCGCTATCATTTGATAGCGGATCTTTTGTTTGTTTGGCTCATTACGCGAGCGCTGGGCGCCAGATGTGCATTTCTTCTGGGACCGTGATGGCGCCGGCGGCGTGCGCACCCATGAGGGCGGCGCGTAGGTAGAAGTATTCGGTTGCGAAGTCGTGGATTCCGGCGTTCCATTGCTGAGGAGCTTTCTTTTCTTCGTTCAGAATGTCGGACAGGCCGAGCCATTCAAAACGTTCGACTTCCCCAGACTGTGGTTTGATCGTGGACATGTCGCCGTCGAACATCGTGACGAAATTGTGCATCCAGAGGCGGACATTTTTCACGCGTTGGGTTTCTTCAATCGGCATCTTGCTCCAGCGAATGATCTGGGCGTGGTCGGCGATGATGTTGGCCTCTTCTTCTAATTCCTTTGCGGCGTTGGTTTCAGGCGTTTCACCGTGACCAACGTGACCGCCCAAGTGGGTCACCCACACGCCAGGCATTCTTTCTTTGTTCAGCGAGCGCTGGTGGCAGAGGACCTCTCCTTTGTTATTCAACACGAAGACGTTGGTGGAGCGGCACCAAGCCTTTTGGGTAAAGACGTCCGGGCGGGTCAAGACGACGCCGGTCGGTTCGCCTGAGTGTGGATGCACGATTTCAATATGTTCCATAGGAGTTCGGTGAGAACTCGCTGATTACAAAAAAATCAACGAGTATTATAATATTTGTATGAGTAAACCTTAGGGAGAGAGGGTCTTCTCTCAAGAAGTTCCGTTTCCTATCAAAGGATTGGGGAATTCCCCAATCCCACTACTAGGTTGCGTCGATCTTGAGACAATAAACCCCGATTCCTTAATGGCGGAGTATAGCAGAGATTGTCCACAGTGTCAACGTTTTTCCCTTCGAAATTCGCTATATTCTGCGTAAAAGTCGCTTCACGGCCGCTTGGATCCCGACGCTGTCCATACCGTACGTGGCGAGGAGTTCAGCAGGTTCACCAGATTCTCCGAACGCGTTTGGCATGCCAACCGGTTCGAGTGGAATGGGGTGTACACGACTTGTGAACTCCGAAATCGCTCCAAACAAGCCGCCCGTAATTTGATGCTCTTCGACGGTAACCGCGCACCCGGTTTTTTTGAAGCTTTTTTGGAGGGTTGCTTCGTCGAGTGGTTTGACGGTGGGGCAATTAATGACTTCCACGTCTATATTTTTCTTAGACAGGGCTTCAGCGGCAAAGAGCGCCTCGGCAAGTAGGGGACCGGTTGCGACGATGGTTATATCTGTTCCTGGGCGAACAACGTAGGCTCTTCCAATTTCAAACGGTGTATCTTCGGTTGTGATGACCGGCGTTTTTTCACGTGCGAGCCGGAGGTAGACCGGGCCATCGTAGTTGGCGGCAGCGATCGTGGCTTTACGTGCTTCATGGACGTCACAGGGGGCGAGGATGACGAGTCCTGGAAGAACACGCGTCATAGCAATGTCTTCGAGCGCTTGATGGGTGGCACCGTCCGGACCGACAGAGATCCCTGTGTGTGCACCAATAATCTTCACGTTGGCTTTGCTGTAGCAAACGGAGACACGTAGCTGGTCCCAGGAACGGCCAGGCGAGAAGGTGGCATACGAACTTACAAAAGGAATGTAGCCAGAAAGTGCGAGGCCTGCCGCGATGCCCATCATGTTTTGTTCGGCGACACCACACTCGATGAAGCGTTTTGGAAACTGTTCTTTGAACGCCAAGACGCGGGTGGATTCGGCCACATCCGCTGTGAGCACCAGGATCCGTTCATTTTCTTTCGCTAAGGCAAGGACGCCTTGGCCGTAGCCATCGCGGTTGGCAACGCGTTCCGGGGTACCACTCAACAAGGCGGGATGAAGAAGGGGGTTCATAGAGCGGCTTTGGCATGTTCAAGATCAGACAGGGCATGGGCGAGTTCCTCTTTGTTTGGCGTCTTGCCATGCCACGCGGAGTTTCGTTCCATGAACGACACGCCTTTCCCAGGAATGGTGCGTGCGATGATCACCGTTGGTTTATCTGTGATGGTTGCGGCTTGCTTGTATGCGTCGATGATCTCGCGCATATTATGGCCATCGACCTCGATCACATGCCAATTGAAAGCACGCCACTTATCTGCGAGTGGTTCGAGCGGCATGATATCTTCGGTGTTCCCATCGATCTGAATATTGTTGCGATCGATGATGCAGGTGAGCGTATTGAGCTTTTCTTTTCCCGCAAACAAAATCGCTTCCCAGGTCTGACCTTCATTGAGTTCACCATCGCTGCCGACGAGGTACGTGCGCCAACGCGCACCAGACAAGCGAGCGGCAAGCGCCATTCCAATGGCCTGCGAGTAACCTTGCGCGAGTGGGCCACTGGAAGTTTCGATCCCCATATCGAAATGATTGTTTGGATGTCCTTGGAACGGACTCCCTTTTTTTCGAAGGGTTTTCAAGAATTGCGCGCGATCGCAAAAGCCTCGTCTTGCCAACGTCGCATAGAGCACGGGACAGATGTGGCCGCACGATAACACCAACCGATCTCGCTCGGCCCAATCGGGACGCTTCGGGTCTACATTTAAAATATGGAAGTACAGTGCGGTGAACACGTCAGCCATGCCGAGTGGTCCGCCGCTATGGCCACTCTTTGCTTCGTAGAGCGCTTGTACGATGTCCATCCGAATATCATAAGCGAGCAGGGCGAGCTCTTTCAGTGACAGCGTTGGCTTTGTTTGAGAAGAAGAGCGAAAGAACATAGACTGCCCGCATCATACCGCATGTGAAGGCGAAAAAAAATTCCCTCAGCCGAAGCCGAGGGAATTTTTTTACCCCGCATTGTTTTTATTGAACGACGTTGACCGTTCCTTGCATTGTTGGGTGAATCGAGCAGGCGTAGTCGAAGGCACCGACGGTGTCAAAGACATGTGTGTAGGTTACTCCTGGACGAAGAAGTTCAGAGCCACCAATTTGGGTCATCATATTGCCTTGGGCAGTGCGACCTCCGGTCCAGCGGATCTGGTGATCCATGGTATCCGTGTTTGTCCATGTGATAGACGTTCCACGCTTAACGGTAAGTGTTGTTGGAACAAAGCCGTTCGAGAGGCTGCCGATCGAAACCATCATTTTGGTCTCATCCAATTGCTTGTCTTGGTTGATGGTCGTCGTGAGCGTCATGACGTTGTTTGGATTGTAGTCGGAAGCGGTCTGAATAGCGGTTCCTTCACGATAGTTTGTGAAGAAAGCGTCTGGCATATCGTCGATGTTGCTCTTCCAGCTGGTTCCGTAAAGTGTTTGTGCGAGCTGCTCACTATTTACGTAGCGCAAGAAACCACCTTGGTCGATCACGAACACACGTGGGTCGGTCGTGACTTTGATCATCTTGCGACCTGGGCGATAGGTGACATTGCCACCGAGCGCGATCGTGGAGAGCTGACCGTCAGGAATTTGTTTGACGGTCGAAAAATCGCGATACCAGGTGAAGTAGGTCTTCTCGTTTGGGAAGACGAAGCGCTTTCCGTTGGCAGCGAAATAGTAGACCGTCGAGCCGGAACCTTTGATCAGGTCGCCTGAGTTGAAGGCGCTGGTCGTAGCAGCGGATGCGGCGAGTGGGAGAGCGGTGCTCGCAAGAAGCGTGAGAGCGGAAGCAGCGCTAAAGAGGCGTTTGAGGTTCATAGAGAGAATAGCTGGAGTACAGCCTTCAAATAATGAATTATTGTTGCAACAGGTTGGGCGCAGATTGGCTAAAGGAGCCAAGGAGTTGTTCTGAAGTGGCTGCGACCCCTGCCGAAGGAGGATTCTCCTGCTCTTGCATCATACCACGAAGCAAGAGCACGTAGTTGATGATGTCGAGCATTGTGTCTTCCACCGATTCATTCTTAGCTTTTTTTCCTTTTGCGACGAGTTGCGTGAGACGCGAAATCTTCATACCGAGTAAGGTGAGAAGCGTTTGCTCGGGTGAGATGCCGGCCACCTGTGCGGCGGTTTTGAAGTTTACGAAAGCGTCCCCGCCTTCGGCGTAGTCGTGTGATTTGCTCCGTAGGAGCTCGATACAGCGATTAAGCAGGGTTTGCGTTTCTTGGATGAAGTGGGAGAAGTCGGTCTTCTGGGGAGAGGAATTCAGCATACCTCTCAAATTTAGCCACGCGGGCGCCTATCGCACAACCTGGAAGGTGAAGGGATCGCTGTAGACCGTTTTGTAGTCGCTATCGGTCACGATGGCATAGAAGGTGCGCGTGCTTCCGACCCGAGCCGTCTCATTCTCGTCTAAGTTACACCACTGAACCCCATCGCATTCCTTTAATACAATATCGTCGACGGCAAGTTTAATGGCGCGCGCTTGAAGTGTCGGATCTACGTCTACCCGAATTTGGCGGAAATTGCCGTAGACGACTTGCGACTGCCCAGTTACATGAATTTCTGATGAAGAGCGGCTTGGGGTGATCACAAGTTCAGCGGTCGTCGTTGCGGCGATCAGATCTCTTCCTTCGCCGGCTGTGAAAATAGCGCGCAGGGGCAGGGTAGAAGTCACGCGTGCATTGGGAACCATGAATTCCCCACGGCAAGGGCTGGTAGTGCAGGTTGCGAGTACGGTGCTGGTTCCGTAACCCAACGTGATCCGATCGATGAAACCTCGTGTGACGGCGCCAAGAACGGTCACGATATCACCTGGATTATAGGGGCCATTTGTGAGGATACTTAGGCGTCCATCAATCAGGCTCGTAGAGGTCGGTGTGACAGGCGTCGTTGTTGGAGTTGATGGAGTCGACGTGACGACGGGCGTGACAGGGGTCGTCGTGGTAACAGGCGCTATTGGAACCGTAGGGGTCGTCATCCGTGCACGGAGATCGAGATCAATCGTGGTGGCCGCAACTTGCTCGGTTGTTGAGGAAAAATCTGTTGCGAGAGCAATCTCTGTCTGGATACGGTAGTTTGTAAAAAAGGCATCAGGCACATCGCTCACACTTCGATTCCAGGTCTCGCCATAGAGGGCGCGTGCAAGAGTCTCAGTTTGCACCCACCGTAAGACTCCGCCGCGTGCAACGGCGTAGACGCGTGGGTCGGTTGTGATCTTCACCATGCGTGAGCCTGGGCGAATGGTGACAATCCCACCAAATGGCACCTGCGCTAATTCGGAATCGGTCAGCGTTTGAATATTGCTGAAGTCAGTGTACCAGCTGTTGTAGGTCGATTGATCAGGAAAGGCATAGCGCTTGCCGTCCTGCGAGAAATAATAGACTGCCGAACCAGAGGCTTTGATTAAACTTCCAGCGGTGAGTGTTGCGGCATGAGTGGGTTGGAGGCCGTTAAGGACGATAGCAAGGCTACAGACACTGATTCCAAGGAGAGAGCGAAAGTTCATCATATGACGGTTAGTGTAACCCCAAGTGCTCCAGTCGTTCCAGCTGACCGTACAAGAAATCACGAGGAAAAGGGTGAGAGTAAAAGGCGCTGTTCATACAAAAATGAGTGGCACCAGCTTTGGCGAGCGGGAGAATCGTTGTGGCATTCACACCGCCATCTACGCTGATAACCACTTCTGACTGCATGCGCATGCGGTTGATGCTCTGCACGCGCGCAGACGTATCGGGAAGGAGTGTTTGTCCACTGAGGCCTGGATGCACACCCATGACCTGCACGACATCGATGAGATCAAGGTAGGGAGCGAGTTCCATGAGGGATGTGCCTGGTGAAATCGCAAGTCCTACTTCGCGGCCTTGGTCTTTGAGCTGTCGGATCAGTTTTTCATGGTCCACGTCTGCTTCAATATGCCAGAGTGCGCGGCGAAAGGCGTGGACATTTTGCCAGCGTTCGATCATCGCGACCGGATCTGCGACCATTAAATCGAGTTCAATTTTGGCATGGATCGTCCAGTTCTTTACGACTTCCGGGTCATGCCAGGACGTATGTTTCACGAGCGTCCCATCCATAATGTCCCACTGGATCCACTTCGACGCAGTTTCGGCGATACGAATTTTTTCACGGGAGGTGACCGCGTCCTGCTCGAGAATCGTCGGAAGGATCTCGTAGGGGGATTTGTAGACGGTTTTAACGTTGAGGTGCATACAATTTTAGAGGGAAGGGGGGTGGTCGATTTCAGCGAGACGCCGCAAGTGGCGCGCGTCGGAGGAAGGTTCCGTGTTGATCCAGGCATCCAAAATGGCGGCAAGTTCCTCGGGTCGTGTCACGCGGCCTCCAAGTTCCAAAATATTGGCATGATCATCCATGCGAGCTCCTCTCGCGTCTTCGGGGGTACGCACCAGGGCCGCTCGGACCCCTGGATGGCGATTCGCTTCGATACTGACTCCGACCCCGCTTCCGCAGAGGAGAACGCCCCAGGCTTGGTCTTTGCTGTCTGCTACGCGCGTAGCAACGGCATGGGCGACGACGGGGTAGTCATCTCCGGGGATGAGGGTAGGAGATAGGTCCTCGACGGCGAATCCACGCTCTTTAAGGAGGGGGAGGAGAGCCTGCTTGAGGTCATAACCCGCATGGTCAGCGCCGATGATCACAGAGGAGGGGAGAAACGGCATAGGAATATGTGAGGATGCTAGCACATTGCTTGACCAAGTGCCGAGTTCGCCGCATCCTAACTCTACTTCCTTCCGCCTATGTCCGCCTCCCCAGCAACTTCCCCAGAAAAACAGCCCCTGTTTCCTTCGATAGAAGAAGGCGTGTCTGCCCATTGGGCGGCGGAACGCATTTTCGAGCGCAGTATCGAGGAGCGACCGGCTGACAAGGTCTTCACCTTTTATGATGGTCCTCCGTTTGCGACGGGTTTGCCTCACTATGGGCATTTGTTGCAATCCGCTATTAAAGACGCCGTGCCACGTTACTGGACGATGCAAGGCTATCGCGTGCCCCGAAAGTGGGGCTGGGATTGTCATGGCTTACCCATTGAAAACATCATCGAAAAGGAATTGAAACTCGGTTCAAAGAAAGACATCGAAACCTACGGAATTGGGAAATTCAACGCCGCCTGCCGCACGGCGATTTTCGCGTACGAAAAAGAATGGGGAAAATATATCGACCGGTTGGGTCGCTGGGTAGAGTTCGAAGACTCCTATAAGACGATGGACAATAACTACATCGAATCGGTGTGGTGGGTGTTCTCAGAGCTTCACAAGAAGGATTATATCTATAAAGGCTTCCGCGTCTCTTTGTATTGTCCACGGTGCGCTACGCCAATCTCGAACTTCGAAGTCGCGATGGGGAATTCCTATATCGATCGCGAAGATCCTGCCGTGTTCGTCAAATTCCCTGCGACCGGCGATCTCGCACAAATTGAAGGAAAGAAAGTATTCTTCTTGGCGTGGACCACAACGCCCTGGACGCTGCCCGCAAACTCCGGCCTCAGCGTACACCCAGATTTGACCTACGTTGCGGTCACTGCTGCGGGAAGTGAAGACGTATTGATTCTCGCCGAGGCACGTTTAGCGGATGTCTTCCAGGGAGCGGAGACAACTGTTCTCGCCCGCTGGTCGGGGAAAGAACTAGAAGATAAGACCTACGAGGCGCTCTATTCCTATCTGCCCGTTGAAGGAAATGGCTTCCGCGTCGTCACGGGGGATCATGTGACAGCGGCAGATGGAACAGGGATCGTGCACACGGCACCTGCATTTGGAGAAGAAGACTTGAAGGTGGGGAAAGCGAAGCAGTTGCCGATTATTCAGACCTTGAATGATGAAGGGGTCTTCGTGTCTGCGGTTGGGATGCTGGGTGGTCGTACAACAAAAGAAGCAAATCCAATCGTAATCGATGATCTGCAAGAGCGCGGACTTCTCTTCCGCGAAGAAAAGATTACGCACAGCGTCGCTATCTGTTGGCGTTGTGATACGCACCTGCTTTACAAGGCGCAAGACGCGTGGTTTGTGAACGTCACTCAGTTGAAGCCGACGATGTTGAAAACCGCCGAAAAAATCCACTGGCATCCGGAACATTTTAAAGAAGGCCGATTTGGACGTGGATTAGATTCTGCACCTGATTGGAATATCTCACGTAGTCGCTATTGGGGATCGCCGATTCCGGTTTGGGAGTGTACATCATGTACAGAGCGTACAGTGATCGGCTCCATCCAAGAACTGAAAGCAAAAGCGAAGCCTGGTACCTGGCCAGACGCGTTTGATGCGCATCGTCCGATGATCGATAATATTGTATTATCGTGTTCTTGTGGCGGGGAGCAGAAGCGCATTCCGGAAGTCTTTGATTGTTGGTTTGAATCGGGGAGTATGCCAGTTGCGTCCGTGCATTATCCGTTCGAAAATAAAAAATGGTTTGAGCAGAACTTCCCAGCTGATTTCATCGGAGAGGCACAAGATCAGACACGTGGCTGGTTCTACAACTTGCACGTATTAGCAACGGCGCTTTTCGACAAGCCAGCGTTCAAGGACGTGATCGTCACCGGACTCATTTTGGCAGAAGACGGAAAGAAGATGTCGAAAAAGTTGAAGAATTATCCGGATCCTTGGGTAGTGCTTACGACGCATGGTGCGGATGCGCTGCGCTATTATCTTTTGTCGTCACCGGTTGTAGAGGCGGATTCGTTGAACTTCTCTGAACGCGACTTGCAATCTGTCGTGCGTGGCTTCTTGAATTTGCTCTGGAACGTTAAGACTTGCTATGAGACCTACGCCAAAGA
>CAZRDS010000013.1:17787-19511 GCA_964598895.1 uncultured Gammaproteobacteria bacterium
TGACGATGCCACGGAGCGTCCACATCTTGGATCGTTGGTTGTTCTCGCGCTACCATCAACTGCTTGGCGAGGTGACGACGGCGATGGATGGCTATGAACTCGCGGTCGCAACGCGCCCACTCCGCGCCTTTGTGGATGACCTTTCGACCTGGTGGTTGCGCCGTTCACGTGAGCGCTTTAAGTCTGAACAGGCTTACGAACGTACGGATGCACTCCGAACCTTGAAAGAAATTCTGGAAGAATTCTCAAAGATGATCGCGCCTTTCATGCCGTTCATTGCGGAACGCATCTATTTGGATATCGGTGGCCAAAAGAGCTCCGTTCATTTGGAGTCTTGGTCAAAAGTACAAGAGCGTTATATCAACGAGCGCTTGATGCAAGATATGGTCTGGGTGCGTCAGATGGTTTCGAAGGGGCAGGAGGCGCGTAACGTGAGTAAGATCCCGGTTCGCCAAGCGCTCGCAAAATGTACGTTCTACGTGCGTTCAGCCGAGGACTTGCAGCGTCTTGCCCATCAAACAGATCTCTTGTCTTTGATCCGTGATGAATTGAACGTTGAAACGGTGGTTCTTGCGCCTGCGCCTGGGGAAGCGACCGAAGACACGGTCGAACTTGATACGGTTATTACGCCCGAACTTCGCAAAAAAGGGTTGCGCCGGGAAATCGTGCGACAGCTCATGGCCTATCGCAGACAGTTAGCTCTTTCGCCTTCGGATGTGGTTCGGTTCGGCTATGAAACGCAAGACCCAGAGCTGACGCAGCTCTTTGCGGAAACAGCGGAAAGTGTCGCGAAAGATGTGCATGCGAGTGAGCTTGTTCCGACGACCGGACTGACAGAGCCTGATGCCGTGCGTGCATCGGTAGGGGATTCTGAGGTACTATTCATCAAGCTCTAATCATTCCTATGAAATCCCGCTCTTTCTTCGTTTCTTCGCTCGCGACTGCAGGTCTTCTTGTGCTGATGGGGTCCGGTTGTCGTGGCGGAGCGCCTGCGCCTCGTCCAACGCCAGTGGACCCAACCGCCATCTTCGGAACGCCAGAGGGTGAAGCGACATCCACCGTACCGGACCCAGCAGCGCCTGTCGTGACGCAATGTAACCATGAATATTTCCCATTGCGTCTTGGATACCGTATTCAATACCACACGACGTATCCTGCTGCGATGGGAACGTCTGGAAATGGGAATTACTCAATGCAAGTCCTAAGCGCCGCAAATGATGCAGCGATCGTGAGAACTGAAATTGAACGCTCTGGAGGCGGTGCGCCTATCGCGAGCACAGTCAACTATTATTGTCATGATGGTGGTCTGTATGCGGCGGGATATGTGAATATGGGGGGATTCTCGCCAGGTGGTCCTGCTGGTAATTTTGAAGTGCACACAACGCGTGCAGAGGGAGCTTTCTTACCTGCTCACCTTTCAACGGGTTCCGTCTGGCAGGGATCGTTCACGGTTACGATGACGAAGCCTGAAGGCTCCAGCTCAGATGTCTTTGGCACGGATCGTGCCACGGGCCGTGTGAATCAGTCACTTTCGATGGATATCGAGATCAAGCGTCGAGCGATTGGTATTGAGCGCGTACGTGTGGCAGCAGGTGAATTTGAAGCTATGAAAATTGGAACGGCGATGGCCATTGATGGGCATGAAGCCATGACGGGCTCAGAATGGTGGGTGAAAGACGTAGGAATGGTCAAATCAACCATGAATGCGAGTGGAGCTCCAGGGG
>CAZRDS010000014.1:0-14181 GCA_964598895.1 uncultured Gammaproteobacteria bacterium
TGGGTCATGAAGCACCCGGAGCTCCTGGCGGCCGTGAACCCGCTCCACGGGATCAACTTCTTCATCCATCACGGCTGGCACGGCTTCTTCGTGCTCGGTTCGGTGGTGCTCTGTATCACTGGCGGCGAAGCGCTCTACGCGGACATGGGGCATTTTGGGCGCAGGCCCATCCGGCTGGCCTGGGCCTTCGTGGTCTGGCCGGCGTTGCTCACCAACTACTTCGGGCAGGGCGCGTTCCTGCTCGAATGGGGTGCGGCCCATCCCGGCATCGTGCCGGAAGCGTCGAACGGGTTCCACCCGTTCTTCATGCTCGTGCCTAGGCAATTCCTGATGTTCGAGGTGATCATCGCTACGGTCGCGACCGTCGTCGCGTCTCAGGCCTTGATTTCGGGGATCTTCAGTATGGGCCAGCAGGCCCAGACGCTCGGCTACATGCCGCGCCTCACGATCCGACACACGAATCCGGGTGCGCCTGGGCAGATCTACGTGCCCGAGCTCAACTGGAGCTTGATGGTTGCGTGTATCGCGCTCGTCATCAGCTTCCGTTCGAGCTCCGCGCTCGCCGCCGCGTACGGCTTCGCTGTCACGACGGCGATGACGATCACCTCCGTCCTCTTCTATGCGGTCGCGAGACGTCGCTGGGAGTGGTCGAGGCTGCGTGCTGGACTCATCTCTGGCAGCTTCCTCATCGTCGACGTGCCCTTCTGGGCCACCAACATTCCCAAGTTCCTCGCGGGGGCCTGGATTCCGCTCGTCATGGGTGCTGCGGTCTTCGCCGTCATGACAACCTGGTGGCGTGGCCGTCAGCAGCTCCGGGCGTACTTCGACCAGTACCAGACGCCGTGGAGTTCTCTTCGCGATGACCTTGCCCAGGGCTTGGTCATGCGAACGCCTGCCTGTGCCGTGTTCATGACGGCTAACCCCGATCCTGAGGGGATCCCGCTCGTGCTCATGCACCACGTTCGGCGCTGGAGGGTGCTTCCGAAGGACGTGTTCATCCTGACCGTCGAGGTCGTGAACCGCCCCTTCCACACGGGTGACCGCCTGCGCGTAATCGAGATGGAGCACGGCTTCGTTCGAGTCATCTTCACGTGGCGCGTTGCGCTGTTTCGGGTGCTGTTGCGCGTTACTCCCTCTGTGCGGCAGCAGTACGGCCTGAAGGCGGGCAACGTCACTACGCAAGAGGAGTGCGTCGAGATGTAGTACTCGACGTCTCATCTCTCCCATCCCTGTTCTTTGTCTTTGCGACACCTTCTTTTCTTCTCACGCGCTTCGTTTGCTTGTCGGACTATGTCTCCGACGTGGCAGATGGGCGCTCTTGTGTTTTTAGGCTTGACGATAAATCTAAAAAACCTTACTTCTTTTCGGTTTTGACGAATCGCACCCATTTTATCGAACATAAGGCCTCTCGCTTCTTAGGTATGCGCGGCGAGCAGTCGAACTACTCTTAGTGAAAAAAGATTCAGGCGGGGTGCTTTTTTCTCGTGTCAAGAGGGGGGTGATTGTCAGTCTCTCCAGAACCTTGTAACATCGCCGCCATAATTGTTTATTTTATGACTGCCTTTTTTCGTAGACTTTCGTTTCTCACGGCGACAGAATTGACGGTACTGTCTTTTGTTCTCATGTCGCTCATTGGTGGGGGAGTGTTGTATGCGACCGAGTATAAGCGTCAGGTCGAGATACGCGTTCCTATTCATCAAACGGTGCGTATCACCCCGATTGGAGATGTCACCGGTCCGGGGGATGCGGTGCCTTCGGAACGTACGGAAGTGCATACGGTGACGATGGCAAAAATACAGCAGGGTGAGTCATTTATCGATAGTTTGTTCACGGCGGTATCCGCCCTGTGCGTGACGGGACTCACGAGCACGGATTTTTCTCAATTTACGTTAACGGGTCAGATCGTAGTCTTAGTCCTTATTCAGATGGGTGGACTAGGCATCATTGTGTTTACCTCCATGTTTGCTTTCGCGGTTTTTCGTGGTCTGTCTGACCGTTTGAGTTTTAAGCGGATGCTCGCGGGTATCGTGGACACGGAACATCACTACGTTCGTCGCATGATAAAACATGTGGCAACCTACACGCTCCTCATTGAGGGGATTGCGGCTTTTGTGATGGGGGCTCGCTTGGCGTGGTTTGTTGATCCGTCCGTTATTCATGGACTTAATCCGTGGTGGTGGGGACTATTCCACTCTGTTTCAGCGTTTAACAACGCGGGCTTTGGCCTTTTGAACAGCAATCTTGTGCCATTGGTGCGTGATCCGGTGATCAACATCACGATCATGCTGCTCATTATTTTGGGTGGTTTGGGGTATCCTGTCTTGATTGCTTTTCACGCGGCGGTTATGTCGCGTTTACAGAAGTTGAGTGGCTATAATGATCGTCTTTATAAAGAAGACGCGGAGCTGGTAGCCTCTCCTGCGCAGCTTCGTATTGCCCTTTGGGGTACCGTGCTCTTGATCGTGGCGGGCACGATCATTCCTTTGTGGGTTGAAGGCGTAAATCCTGTACTTGGAGACACATGGGGTCAGCGGGTGATGGCGGCTGCGTTTCAAAGTGTGTCGACGCGCACGGCTGGGTTTAACACTGTTGATATTGGTGCTCTGCATGCGGCGACGTTGTTTCTGTTTATGGTGCTTATGTTTATTGGAGCGAATCCTGCGGGCACGGCAGGTGGTATCAAAATTCCGACGTTGGCTGTTCTCTATGGGTATATCAAAGATTGGTTCATGGCACCGGGTCAGCCTGTGATGCTGTTTAAGCATGCAGTCAGCAAGTTTGCCCTTTCCCACGCCATTCGCCTGTTCTTCTTTAGTGTCATGTTTGTCTTTGGTGTTATCTTCTTTATTACGCTGTTTGAACGACAATATCTTGTTACTCCTGACCCCTTGATCAATTTTCTCAAGGTGGCCTTTGAAACGTTTTCTGCTTTCGGCACGGTTGGGTTATCTATGGGGTTCACAGGGGGAGTTACGAGCTTGTCGGCTATCTTCAGTGTGCCTTCCAAGCTCCTTATTATTCTTACGATGCTCGTTGGTCGTCTCGGGCCTTTGACCCTATTGGCGGCTTTGCCTTGGAAGCGTCGATATATGGACGCTGAACCTTCTCCGGATTATGAGGATGCGGTGAAGCTTCAGATCGGGTAAGCGATGGGGCGGGACTTGCGGAAGTCCCGCTTTTGTCGTTTAATGGGCGCTTCGTCGTCTGGAGTGACGTACGACCAAGTTCTAGGTTTGCTCGGTCGCATGTCGTTCTTGAGGACGCATCACTCATTTATTTTTTGTTGCGTTCGTATGTTAATTGAGGAAATCTATAATCCGCGTCCGCGTACTATTTTGGCGGATAAGACGATTGGAGAAGCGGTTCATTCCATGTTCGAGCAGTGTTGCAATGGGTATATCGTGGTGGATAAGCGTGACCATGTGTTAGGAGTTCTTTCTTTGCAGGATGTTGCTGGAAAACTTCTTCCTGCTGAATTTCGCGAGAACGTTAATATGACTCAGGCGATGTATCGTAAAGGATTTTTTGAAGAGTTGTGTCAGGAGATAAAAGGGAGACCTATCACGGATGTTATGCGCGTAGATTTTATTTCCGTTGATTTAAAGGCGGATATTCTTACGGTTCTTTCTGATTTTCTTCAGAATGATTTGTACATTATTCCCGTTATCGAACAGGACCATTTGATAGGCGTTCTCACTCGCACGGAAGTGCGTAAGGCGATTGTGAGAGGCATGGACGTTCCTTCTACACAGGATTAGCTATGTTTTTTGGACTACATGCATGGCTCGCCATTGCGATCGTTTTTGTTGCGTATGGGCTTTTGATTAGCGAGAAAGTGGACAAGGTATTTGTGACCATGATCGGCGCTTCGGCACTTATCTTGCTCCAGGTGTTTGGTTTGAAAGATGGTGTCAGCCCTCAGGAGCACGCTTTTCATTTCTTGAGTAAGAATTTAGACGTGTTTGGGTTTATTATTGGCATGATGCTTCTGGTTGGGACTATTCGCGAAACGGGAATGTTCGAGGCGCTTGCCGTTTGGATTGTGAAGAAGGTACAGGGAAATCCTAAAAAGTTGTTTGTTGCATTTGGATATCTCACGCTCATCATGACGGCGTTCATTTCCAATATTCCCACGATTCTCATCCTTACTCCTGTTTTGCTGGTGTTGATACGTACGTTGAAGTTACCGGCGTTCCCTTTTTTCTTTCACATGGTAGCCATGGCGAACATAGGAGGCGCTATGAGTCCGCTTTCTGATGCAACCACCTACTACGAAGCTAAGACGGTGGGGCTTAGTTTTATGGAGGTGGTGAGGAATTCTGGGTTCATTGTTATTATCCTTTCTGTTGTTACTACGCTTTATGGACGTTTAGTGTTCAGAAAAGACCTTACGGATACGGACGTTTCTCCCGAGGATATTCAAGGATTCGATCCTCGCTCGGCGATTAAGAGCTCAAAAAAGTTGGTTTTTTCCATCGTTTTGCTTGCGGGGGTTGTGCTCGCTATGTCGCTCAAAGAGCAGATAGCAAGCGTGACAGGGGTCGCTATCGATAACGCTTCTATTGTCATTACCGCCGCTTTTGTGAGTATGTTTCTGTTCAAAATCGAGCCTCGACACGCTCTTAGGGAACATATTGAATGGGAGACAGTTTTTTTCTTTGTTGGATTATTCATCTTAATCGGTTCTCTCGAGTTTACGGGCGTGATCGACTTTCTCGGTCGATGGTTGGGTGCGGTTACGGGGGGGAATTCGGCACTTCTTTTATTTGTTGTGACCGTTGGTTCGGCTATTCTCTCTGTTTTTATCGATAATGTGCCTTACAACATCACGATGATTGGCGTGGTACAGGCGCTCGCGGTAAGCGGGGTGGCCGTGTATCCGTTGTGGTGGGGGTTGAATGTTGGCACATCTATTGGAGGAGCTGGTTCTATGATTGGAGCGGCGTGTAATGTTATCGCTCTTGATCAGGCGGCAAAAGAATCGCATCGGGTAGGGTTTTCTAAGTATCTCCGCTATGGATTGCCGTTGGTTTTGCTTAACTCGTTCGCGGCTTTTGCTATATTAGCCGTGCGGTATCTCTTGTAGAGAGCGTGTCTCAATAGAGGTGGCCTGATGTGCGTGAAAAAGTTTAGAAAAGAGTGGTTTCGCCACCGCTCTTTTTGTGTAAAAAGCAGAACACCCCGGCAGGCATCGTCAGCGGAGATCGAGGAGCGCGTGGCTCCTCGACGGGACGAGTGCGGTCTGCCGGGGGTTGAGGGAGAGAAGGTGCGGGGGTGGGGGTCAGTGAACGTCGCCGTCGTTCACTGAGTCGAAGATGTTCGCTGTGCGCGTGCGTGCGCGTCCGATGGCGCGCGGAAGTCGCCACGACGTGATGAGGATCGACCCCACCATCGCCATGACGGCGACCGACATGACCTCCGGACCGATGAGATGGTTCGAGAACCCCATGCCCGCGATCACGAGCGCGACTTCGCCGCGGGGGATCGCGCCCCAGGCGAGAGTCGCCTTGTCGTTTGCGGGGCCCGCGAGTTGCCCCGCGAGGAGCTTGCCCAGGACGAGCGCGCCGAGGCCGACCGCGAGGAGCGCGATGGGGCGCACCGCGAGGAAGAGTCGAAGGTCGACCTTCATCGCGACCGAGACGACGAAGACCGGAACGGGGATGTACTTGAGCCCCTTGAGGAGGTACTCGACACCGTGTTCGATCTTCTCGCTCTTGAAGTTCTTGAAGTGCACCTCGGTGAGGAAGACCCCACCGGCGTAGGCGCCCATCAAGGGGGAGAGGCCCCAGCGGTGGGCGATCCATGCGAAGGTGACCACCGATGCGAGGGCGACCTTGAGCCGCATGGCCTCACTGTCGTTGATCCGCGCCATGAAGCGCGAGATGAAAGGGGCGAGGATCGCCCCCGCGGTCAGGGTTGCGGCGAAGAAGACCATCGCCTTGACGAGGACCGTCGCGAGGGCGATCCCGCCGCCCGCGCCCGTCATCATGCCTGCCAGACCCGTGAGGATCAGTAGACCGATGATGTCGTCGATGGCGGCGACCGCCATGACGAGTTGAGCGGTGCTCGATGACAGGATCCGCGACTCCTTGAAGAAGATCGCGGCCACCCCGAGCGAGGTGGGCGTGAAGATCGCGGCGGTGAGCGCGCGACCGACCGGGGAAAGCCCCGGGAAGATGTACGGGAGGGCGATGTAGACCACCGCTCCCGGGACGACGACGCCGATCAGGGCCACGAGACTCCCTCGACCAGCGTTCTTGACGAGCGTCTTGAGCTCGGTCTCGAGGCCGGCCTCCGCGAGGAGGAGCCAGACACCGATTTGCGCCACGACCTCTACGACGTGCTCGAGACCGTACCGAGGGTCGCCGAGGAAGTGATGGGTCACACTCTTGAGGCCGGGGATGTTGGTCAACCCGATCCCAAGGGCGAGCCATCCGATCAGTTCGGAGAGCCCCGTCCACTTCTGGACGAGGCCGCCGAGTGCGTGGGCGGCGGTGGCGATGAGGACAATGGCCAGGAACCAGACGACCGCCTTGTCCTCGAGGGACGGCGTCTGGGTTGCGGTGTGTTGGGCCGCGACTCCGAAGAGGAGTGCGGTGAGCCCGACCGCAAAAAGCGGGCCCCATTTCTTCATGTTCTTCACGGGATCACCTCCTTGTGTTGTCCGTGTCTGGAGTTTTTCCAGCTAAGTATTCTCTCACTTTTTGGGTAAAAAATCAATGGGGATGGGTGGGTTAAGCAAAAAACGGGTGGGATTGTCAAGATCCCCCTCCTTGACGGCCAAACCATCCTCTATGACACTGGTCCGCAGGGTAGACCCTTTTGTGCGAAAATCGTCTTGGTTAAGGGAAAAATACCCTTGCCTCTTCGTTCGTCGGAATGTATACTCTTGGCAAAATTATGGATGCAACCATTCTTTGGAAAATTCGTGGGTATATCATGCTTGCGACGTTCGGCACCCTTATCTTCTTTGGGGGACTTGGGTATGGTCTCGATCGATATTGGGGGACCTCTCCTAAGCTCCTGATCGGACTCATCTTTCTTTCCTTCCCTGTTTCGAACTTCTTAGCCATTCGCTTAACGAAAAATAAACTTAGCCCTTCTACTCATCTTTAAACACGTATGCTCGAAATTTCCGTTCCCGCGCCTGTCGTCTTCCATCTGGGGTTTATTCCGGTTACCAATGCTGTGGTAGCTGCCTTCGTGTCTACCGCGTTTTTGTGCTTGATGGCGCTCCTCCTTCGCTCAAAAATGTCGCTGATCCCTGGTCGTGGTCAGGCGTTGCTTGAGATGATTTTTGAGTTTTTTGATGGGCAAATTGAGCAGGCGTTTGGGAGCAAGGAGCGTGGTCGGAAGTTTTTTCCGCTCATCATGACGATTTTGTTGTTTATCGCCATGGCGAACCAGCTGTCGGTGTTTCCTATTCTGTTTCAGATTGTTTTTGAAGAAAAACCTCTTCTTCGCTTGGCTACGTCCGATTTAAGTCAGACGCTTACGCTCGGTTTATTGGTCGTTGGATTGTCGCATCTTTTAGCGCTCAGCATGTCGCCGCTTAGACACATTGGTAACTATATTCGCATCAAGCCCCTTATCAAGGCCCGCTCTTTTCAAGAGGTTGGAAATGGATTCATCGAGTTATTTTTGGGGCTCATGGATATTATTGGTGAGGTTGCGAAAATTATCTCCGTCTCCTGCCGTTTGTTTGGTAACTTATTTGCTGGAGATGTAATGGTTGCGGTTATCGTCAGCCTTTCCAAGTTCACGGAATTTATTGTGCCGATTCCTTTTCTGTTCTTGGGAATTTTTTCAGGGTTTGTACAGGCGTTTGTGTTTACCCTTCTTTCGTTGCAGTTTGTGTCTAGCACATACAACACTGCATACGCGAATCGGGAAGAGCGTTTGGCAAAATCTGCGCCCGTTCCTGCTGCATCGTAAGCATCCCGCGTTTGTTTTCTCGAGGCCGAGAGCGTCTTCTCCCGCTCTTCCCTCGAGATGACAGGCGTCTCTCGCGGATAGACTATTATTCACCATTCATTCTTATTTTCATTTGTTCGTATGGACCCAATCGCATTGAAGGCTCTCGCTGCAGGTATTTGTATGGGTATCGGTTCTATTGCTCCTGCTCTCGCTGAAGGAAACGTGGCGGCAAAAGCCATGGAATCCATTGGTCGTAATCCAGCCGTCGCCGATAAGATGATCCCTAATATGATCGTGGCCATGGCTATCTGTGAGTCTACTGGTATCTACTGTTTGGTCATCTCTCTCATCATCTTGTTCGTTATCTAATCCGTTTGACGCCTGCCTGATCGCCTTTATTATATGGACGCATTTGCCAAACTTGGTATCGATTGGAAGAGCATGTTGCTCTATCTCATCAACATGGGGCTTTTGCTCACCTTGTTGACGCGTTGGTTGTATCGCCCTTTGCTTAAAATCATGGATGAGCGTCGTGAGATGGTGCGGAAGAACCTTCAGGAAACGGAGCTACTAAAAGCGAAGTTTGAGGAAGAGTCTAAGCGTCAGGCGCAAGAGACGAAGGGCTTGCTCGTGAAGATGCAGTCCGAAGTTGCTGCGGCCAAAGCGCAGGCGGAAATTCGGGCGAAGGAGTTGATCGCTGAGGCGGATGTTCGTCGTGAACAGATGCTGGAAGAAGCTCGTCGCCAAGTCGATGAAACGAAAAAAGGCATTCTTAAGGAAGTTGAAACGGAGACACAGAAGCGTATTGAGCAAACGATTTTGCATGTACTAAAGAACAAGATTCCTGCGGATGTTGTAAAGTCGAGCGTGCAGGCGGCTTGGAAGGATTTGCACGTTTAATACGTATGCTCATCACCCTCTTATCCGCTTTTTTGAAGGACCTTGTCACGGTGGCTCGCGCCGAGGCGTTCTTCGAGTTTTCAGAGGCAAAACGTGAAGCGGAGATTGAGCGGATGTTGGGGGCTGGGGATCCGCGCGCGTTGCGTGGCTATCTTGCGACGGCTTCTGCAGAGGCGTTTGTTGCGGATGTGCAGGGGTTGCTTCCGATTATTACGGCTTCGCATGGGGTTCCTGGTCATCTTCTGGAATCCACCAAGCAGGGATCGATCGAGGAGTATCGTTTTGATCTTCCTCCTCTCCAAAAAGGCGAGAAATCTTCTGCACAGAAGATTGATCCAGCAGCCGTCGCGCTTTCGGAAGAGTTCTTATCGGATATTCGTGTATTGTTGCGTGATATTGCGAATCACGATGAGGAGAGTGTCCGGCGTCCGAATGGCTTTGTGCAGGCGCTGGCTGCAGCATTTAGTGAGGAAGTTGCTGACGTATTTGATGGGGCAGAGATGTGGCCTGCGAAGGTGTCTCTGGAAGCGCAAACGGTTCTTGGACGATTGCTTGCAACGGGTCGTGCGATCGAGATGGGACGTGACATTCAGCGATTTCTTCAGGAGCAGTGCTCGATTGATTCGCCCACGTTGCAGTCACCCGTTCCGCTTTCTTCTTCTGAACGTGTAGACATGCGTGCGTCGTTGCGCGCGCGGTATCCCGGTACTTTTCCCGTCTTTGATGTAGAGCCTTCGCTTGGAGGAGGTCTACGCCTCTTCTATAAAGGCGAACTTCTGGATGAAAGTTGGATGACGAATGTTGCCCGCGTGTTTACTCAGCTCAGAGCTCAGCGTTAGGATCCCCTCACATTTTATCGATGTTATGAATCAAGATTCACTAAAAGCATTTTTCTCGGCACTGGACACGGCTCTTAAAACCGTGGACCAAGGTGCGGCGGTTGCTCCTCAAGCGGGGATCATTCGTTCAGCGAAGGACGGTATTCTTCATGTCGAAGGCTTGTCCGGTCTTAAGATGGGCGAGGTTCTTCGCGTGGTTGGCACGTCGGCTCATGCGCTTGTTATGCAAGTGGAGCGTGATACGGCCTACGCTATTTTACTCGAAGGTTCAGAAGGGATTCGAGAGGGTTTGGCGGTTGAATCTCAGAATAGATTTTTAACGATTTCGGCTCATGAGTCGATGCTTGGTCGTGTGGTTGATCCGCTCGGTCATGTGATCGATGGAGGATCGGCGATTAAGGCGGGAAAAACGATGTTACTTGAGGCGGTTGCGCCTTCTGTGATGGAGCGTTCGCCTGTGAATCAGCCTGTGCAAACGGGGTTGCTTTCGATTGATGCGTTGATTCCGATTGGTCGTGGTCAGCGTGAGTTGATCATTGGTGATCGTCAAACAGGAAAAACGACCGTGGCATTGGATACGATTTTGAGCCAACGCGGTCAGAGCATGACGTGTATCTATGTGGCCATCGGTCAGCGTGAATCGAAGACGGCGCAAGTGGTGCAGACGCTCAAGGATCATGGAGCTCTTGATTACACGATCGTTGTTTCTGCGGGAGCTTCGAGTTCCGCGATTATGCAGTTTTTGGCGCCGTATGCGGGAGCGGCGATTGGGGAATATTTCATGCAGCAAGGAAAGGATGCACTCGTGATTTACGATGATTTATCGAAACACGCGGTTGCTTATCGTGAAATGTCGTTGTTGTTACGCAAGCCTCCAGGGCGTGAAGCTTATCCGGGAGATGTGTTTTACATTCACTCTCGTTTGCTCGAGCGCGCTGCAAAGATGGATGAAAAATATGGAGGAGGATCGCTCACGGCTCTTCCTATCGTTGAAACACAGGCGAATGATGTGTCTGCATACATTCCAACGAACGTGATTTCTATCACCGATGGGCAGATTTTCTTGGAATCCTCTCTTTTCTATCAGGGTATTCGTCCTGCTATGAATGTGGGTATTTCTGTTTCGCGTGTAGGAAGCTCTGCACAGACAAAAATCATGAAGAAGGTATCGGGTACGGTGAAGTTGGATCTTGCTCAGTACTATGAGCTGGCCGCCTTCTCTCAGTTTTCAAGCGAACTTGACGCCTCTACGAAGCAGCAGTTGACGCGTGGAGAACGTGTGGTGGAGGCGTTGAAACAAAAGGCGCATCAGCCGTACTTGCTCTGGCAGGAAGTTGTGATTTTGCGTGCGGCGACTACGGGATCTTTGGATGGGCTGAAACGCGAATCCGTTACCAAAGCGATTGCAGATCTTTTGGAGATGTTTGATATGCAGTCAGCGGATCTTGTGAAGGAAATTATGGAGAAGAAGGCTTGGAGTGATGAGCTCGGAGCGAAGATTGATGGAGCGATTAAGAGCTTTTTTATCGCTCGAGCTACTTAATTTGATGATGGGATTGTTCATCATCTTTTACGCACATGCCATTCCTTGTTGAGATAAAAAAGAAGATCGGCGCCGTGCAAAATACTCGCAAGATCACGAAGGCGATGGAACTTGTGGCGGCGAGTCGCATGAAGCAATTTCAGCGGAAAGCCGTAGGAACTCGCGGGTATGCTTGGAGTCTTTTGGATGCATTGCAACAGAATATTGCGAGTGTTCAAGAGACGGTGTACGGGGAACGTCGCGACAAAGGTCCTGTGCTCTTTGTGCTTCTCACGTCCGATAAGGGACTCTGTGGATCGTTGAATCAACAGTTGATTCGTACCTTATGGCGCTCTCCTGCGTGGAAAGACCTCGCTCAGGAGGATCGTCGGCTGATCACGATCGGTCGAAAGAGCTTTGAGGCCGCGACACATGCGGGAGTTAAGCCTCTTGAACGATTTGAGGGGTTGTCTGAACAGATGACATCGCTTAAGGCCCTGGAAGTGATTGATATTATTTTGGGCTACTGGGAGCGGGGAGAAGTGCGGGAGGTTGTTTTTGTCTCACCTCACTACGTGAATCCCTTTGTGTTCCACCCAACGGTGAAAACATATCTTCCATTTACATCGGATATGGTGGCTACGCATTTTGCGTGGCGGGAACAGGGGGCAGAGGCGCCGTTAGGCGAAGAGGTTCCTGTCGATTTTCACGAGCCAAGCAAAGAGCGAGTGAGTGAATCGTTAGCCACTCAACTCATGGAGACTCTTTTTCTGCAGGCCTTCTATGAACTAAAAGCGACGGAGTACTCAAGTCGCATGGTCGCTATGAAGAAGGCTACGGAGGCTGCGGACGACATGGTTGGTGCTCTTACACTCTCCTATAACAAGGCTCGTCAGGGTGCGATTACGCAGCAGCTTGCTGAGCTTGCAGGAGGAAGCCTCGCGATTGAATAACCTACTTACATATATGTCCACTCAACAAATTTATCCTCAAGGTCACATCGTGCGCGCTGTTGGCGTGGTAGTTGATATCGCCTTCACGAATCATGTTCCGGAGCGTTATTCAGCTCTTATCGTGAAAGGAACCAACCCCCCTCTCGTTCTTGAGACCCAGTCCCACATGGGTGCCGGTGTCGTGCGTGCTATCGCCATGTCTTCAACGGATGGTATTTTTTCTGGTCAGGAAGTTGAAGATACGCTTGCGCCTATTAGTGTGCCTGTTGGGGAAGCCGTTCTTGGTCGTGTGTTCAATGTCACGGGTGATGCGATCGACGGAAAAGGGGAGTTGAAGGGAAAAAATATCGAACGCCGTTCTATCCATGCAGCCCCACCTTCATTTGCTGAGCAAAGTGGGAAATCTGAAGTATTTGAAACGGGGATTAAGGTTATTGATCTGCTCGTTCCCTTCATTAAAGGAGGAAAAATCGCCCTCTTCGGCGGTGCTGGTGTGGGGAAAACAGTGATTATGCAAGAGCTTATCCATAATGTGGCTATGGCTCACGGAGGGTATTCTGTGTTTGCTGGTGTTGGTGAACGTACGCGTGAAGGTAACGATTTGATTCGAGAGATGCATGAGTCCGGTGTTATCGATAAGGTAGCCATGGTGTTCGGTCAGATGAATGAACCACCGGGAGCTCGTATGCGCGTCGCTTTTTCTGGTCTCACTATGGCGGAGAAATTCCGCGATCAAGGTAAGGATATCTTGATGTTTGTGGATAACATTTTCCGCTTCACGCAAGCTGGTGCTGAGGTTTCTGCGCTTCTCGGTCGTCTGCCTTCTGCTGTGGGGTATCAGCCTACGCTTGCGACAGACATGGCTCAACTTCAGGAACGTATTACTTCCACAAAAAAGGGCTCCATCACCTCTGTTCAGGCGGTGTATGTGCCGGCTGATGACCTTACGGATCCAGCTCCTGCTACAACATTCGCTCACTTAGATGCCACGATCACCCTTTCGCGTAAGCAGGCTTCTATGGGGTTGTATCCTGCGGTGGATCCTCTCGACTCTACTTCCACGGCTCTTAAGGAAGATGTGGTTGGTGTTGAGCATTATGAGATTGCGAACAGCGTTCAGCGTACGTTACAACGGTATAAGGAATTGCAGGACGTGATCGCGATCTTAGGGATGGATGAGTTGTCGGAGACGGATAAACAGGTTGTGTCTCGTGCGCGCAAAATCCAGCGCTTTTTGACCCAGAACTTCTTTGTGGCGGAGCAGTTTACGGGTACACCCGGTCAGCATGTCTCACGCATGGACACGGTTCGTGGGTTTAAGGGGATTCTCGCTGGTGAATACGATCATATCTCTGAGCAGCACTTCTACATGGCGGGAACCATCGATGAGGTTGTCGAGCGTCATGCAAAGGCTGGGAGCTAACCTATGCGCGTTGTTATTCGCACCCCCGAGGCAGAGATTTTTTCTCATGATGCTCAATCTGTGAGTCTCGTGAGTGAGCTTGGCGCCATGCAGGTGTTCTCGGGGCACGCCTCTCTTCAAGGTACGATTTTGCTTTCACCTCTCCGCATTGATATGGGGGATCGTGAAGAGGATTTTGTTGTTCAGCGCGGCTTCGTGATGGTTGATCAAGCCAAGGACATGGTGACTATCATGACTTATAAGTGCGAGAAGCGGGCAGAGATGAGCGTGCAGACGGCTAGAGAGTATATGGAGGTCCTTCTCAAGGCGTTGGAGGGGCACGAGTCCCTGGGAAAATATCAGTTACAGCATCTGAACGATGAGAAGATCGCAACGGAACGGCGGTTAGAAATTTTACGGGGCGAGTAAGCGCCCTCCAACACTCTCCTGAGAAAATCAGGAGAGTGTTTTTTAGGTTTGATCAGACTTTTTCTCTTTATGCAAGTACCCCCTTCTTGACATGGTCTCGGAAAATATGTTTTATACGCCCTGAACACCCGCCCCGGGTTTTTTATTTTTTATGAATGTATCTTCTATGCCGTCTCGTTTTTTCCCTTCTCTTCTTGTTGCTCTCCAATCTCAGGTGAC
>CAZRDS010000014.1:14249-17385 GCA_964598895.1 uncultured Gammaproteobacteria bacterium
GTCTCTCTGTCAGCGCTTTTTACATCTATCAGAATGATCCTCGTTTTGCGGTCGAGCGCCCTGATGTTTTGGCGATCGGACTTGGGCTTTCTGTGCTGTATTGGATTGTAGGTACACGACTCGCGCGTTCGGTTCCAAAACAGTCGGCTCTTGATATTCAGCAGGGCGTTTGGGCGGTCGCTCTCACATGGTTTTTTGCGATCACAACTTCTGCGATTGTATTTGTTTTGGCTGGCTTCCCCGACCCTACCAGAGTAGGGGACTTCCCCTTGTATCGTCGCCTCGTTGATGGGATTTTTGAATCGGTCTCTGGGTTTACGACTGCAGGGGGGAGTATCTTGCCGAGCGTCGAGGTGTTCCCTCGGGGGGTCCTTATGTGGCGTTCACTTACCCACTGGTTCGGTGGTGTCGGTATTGCTTTTTTTGCCCTCACCCTTCTGCGGTCTTTTCGTTGGAAGCGGGAGACGGTTATTAATGCAGAGGCCGAAGGGCCTAACTACATCCGTTTTTTGTCAGAGCATGAAGCTCGAGCGGCTGGTTTTGATTTTTTGAAGGTGTTTGGATTGTTGACGGTGGTCTTGGCTATTCTGCTTTTTGCCTCGGGAGCTCTTTATAGAAGCACTCCATACCTCCATTGGTACGACAATGTTTTTGATGCGGTTAATCATGCGGTCTCTGTTATGGGTACGGGTGGGTTCGGTGTGTACGATGCTTCGGTAGGATTGCAGGTCTTGGAGCACGGCCAGCTGGTAAACGGGGGACTGCGAGATCATGTCTCTGAATCTTTTTCAAGGGGAGAGTCAAACAGTTTTGGAAGAGTCAGGAGTTTCGCACGTACTTTTTTTTCGTTTTGTTGGTCACGATGGGGATTTGGGTTGACCTTGTTTTATCTCAGACCTACGTGAACTGGTACGACGCGCTGCGAGTGGCCTTTTTTAACGTGAAGACCGTTCGTTCTACGACGGGTCGTGCTAATACGGATTTTACGGTTTGGCCGGCGGCAGCAGAAGCGTTGCTTTTTTCCTGCTATCTCGTGGGTGGGATGGTTGGGTCTACGGCAGGAGGATTAAAAATTTTGCGATTCAATCTTCTCTTTAAGTACCTTCAGATAAAGCTGCAAAACTTCTTGTTTGGAAGGTACAAAACGCGAGCATCTTTTGATGGAACGCGATACGACTCGTCGGCGCTTGGGTTAGTTTCTGTGACGATCGTTCTTTACTTCGCTGCTTTTATGATTGGTGCCATGTTGATCATGATTACTAGCAAGCAGAATATTTTGCCGGATGGAACCGTTAAAACGATTGATTTTATTTCGGCTATTGGTGCTTCGATTGCGAATTTGGGCAATATTGGTCCAGCCGTCGACATCGGGAACTTGAATGCCGGGCCTACGGGGAATTACTTTCCGTACTCAGTGCCTGCAAAGTTGATTATGAGCGCCCTTATGATGATCGGGCGTATTGGTGTTTTGACGGTTTTGATGATCTTTATCTCTCGCCGTGGTATTGAGGTAAGCCAAGAGCAAATTGTGCGACAGAAGTTTGATGGGGATGCTTCCATTCTTCGTGTGTAATCTTATGAATATTCTCTTGCTTGGAACGATTGGTTCTGGAAAATCTACCATTGGTAGTCGTTTAGCTAGGCTCTTGGAGTATCGTTTTATTGAGTTGGATGATGTTGTTTTGGAACACACAGGGTTTAGCTCCATCGATGAGGTTTATGAACATAAAACGAGTTTTTGGAAAGAGTGTGAGTTAGAAATTTCTAAGGATATTAGTCTGGATGATGGACAGGTCATTGCGTGTGGTGGAGGCTTCGCGGATAACGCTTTGAATATCTTGTACTTTCAAGAGCATAACCCTGTGTACTGCGTGTATCTTCACGCCTCTCCGGAAACGCTCAGCCGTCGCCTTCTAAGCACCATGGATCAAGAGCGTTTAGCTCATTTGGAGTTGACTGATAAGATGAGTGAACTTTACCTTAAACGAGACGGAATTTATCGTTTGCATGCGAACATGGTGGTGGAAACAAACGATCGTGAAGTGAAAGACGTGGTGAGGGAAATTCGGGATAGCCTGGACCAGGTTCTCTTGGAAGATAAGCAAATTTCTGAATAGCTCGCTTTGTAGACTCGCTCTTTTTTCTCTGGAGGTGAAAATAGGGGGCGAGTTGCTGGTTTTTTCCTCACGAGCTATCGTGAAAGCATATGAAACGCATCGCTATCTTGATGGTCGCCTTAGCCTCTATGGGGGCTGGGTGTTGGTCGGACGATACGGCCCGAGTTCCTGTGCCTGCCGCGCCTGCTCCTGTCGTGCAACAACCTACTCAACCCGAAGCTAGCCCTGATGCAATGGTTCCAACTCCTGCCACAGGTACCATGGGACAGGTGCCGCCGGTTGCCACGCCACCCGTTATGCCAAAGTCGGACGATGAGCCTACGTATGTTACGGTGAAAATGAGCCAGAACGGGTTTACTCCTGCTCAAATCACGATTAAGAAAGGAACGATCGTCCGCTTCACGAATGTAGGAGAAAACGATATGTGGCCTGCTTCGAATCCTCATCCTGCGCATACGACATATCAAGACTTTGATGCTCGTCGCAGAGTGAAACCAGGGGAAACGTACGAATTTAAGTTTAAAAATGTTGGTAGTTGGGGGTGTCATGACCACTTGAGCCCAGGACTTACCTGTAGAGTCGTGGTCGAGGAGTAAAAGATGAACGATGGGGCGGGTTTCAAACCCGCCCCTACGCGTTTATGAAGGACACTCGTTCGTTGGAGGAACTGCAGAAGCACTACGAACTTGAAAAGCGGCTGGCGGCTCGTCTTCGGGTTGCTCCGCGCGGAGAGCGATTGCAACTCTATCGAGAGTTATACGATGAGCTCTATCAAGTCGTTCCATTTCTGAAGACGGATCCTAAGACGGTAGATGAGGCTCGTCTGGGCGCCGTTATGCGCCTTCTGGGGCCTTTTTTGAAACACGATGCAACAGTGCTCGAGATTGGCGCTGGAAACTTGGTCTTGGCTCGCGCGATGGCTCCACACGTGAAGACAGTTATCGCTTTGGACGTTTCGAAAGAGTTTGCGATGGCGTTGGGGGCAGTTCCTGCGAACGTTGCGTTTGTATTATCGGATG
>CAZRDS010000014.1:17395-18280 GCA_964598895.1 uncultured Gammaproteobacteria bacterium
TTTGAGCAGCTCCAAAATATTTTACGCGCGTTAAAACCAGGCGGTCGGTATATCTGTAATACACCACATCGATTCAACGGTCCCCATGATATTTCGCAGTACTTTGATCAGGAAGCGACGGGGTTTCACCTCAAAGAATATACGAACCGTGAGCTGCGTGCGTTGTTTTTACGTGCAGGTTTTCGAAACGTGTACTCGCTAACAGGGGTGCGAGGATTTGTGATTCCTATTCCTGTTTGGGTGTTGGCTCCTCTTGAGTTCTGTTTGAATGCTCTTCCAAAGCCGATGCGTCGATTAGTGAGCGGGTTTTTGCCGCTTAAGATACTGCTTGGCGTGAGACTCGTAGGGATTAAATAAGATTTTTTGCCATCTTCACTGCATCGTTTTTTGTTTGTACGTCGCCTTTATCTCGAGCATCTTCTATAATGCGGATGATGCGACCCATCTCTGTGCCGGGGGCTACGCCGAGAGTAGCAAGATCAATGCCCGAGAGGAGGGGTTTGGTGGGGGATTCATCGAGATGGTGCTTGCGGATGGTTTCGGCTAGGCGTTCGCCGTCTGGGTAGCCGGGGGCTTGGGCGTCGGGGAGAGTACGGCCGCGGTGGTCAGCTTCGGAGATGGCTACAAGTACACGCCAGGAAATGGGGTAGATGCGCTTGAGAAGTTTGCGTACGGCGTTTGTGTATTGCATTTCAGTCCAACTGTCTTTTTTGGCGGCACGATTAAGGATGCCTGGCTTGAGATGTTCGCGTGCACCCACTACGGCACCTTGATTCACGTCTTCTCCGAAGCAAAGACGTGCGCAAAATGTTTCGGTTGGGATCACGCCGGCGTCTTCGTGGCCGAGCGAGCGAATACGCATGACGCCTTGCTTGGGTGCGATGG
>CAZRDS010000015.1:0-8641 GCA_964598895.1 uncultured Gammaproteobacteria bacterium
AGATCAACACTGTCGAGCCCGTGACGCCATCCGCATCATAATCGCCATGCACCGTAATCCGATCCCCTGCCTCCAATGCTGAAAAGACGAGCGCCATTGCCTGAGGCAAATGCCGAAACTGGGCAGGGTCATGTGTATGCCCCTCCCAAGAAGGTGCCAAAAACGTCTCAGCTTCCTCAAACGAACGGACTCCACGCTGCCAAAGTAAGGTCGCAACCAAAGGAGAAACCTTCGGCTGCCAAGCTTCGATTTCGGTTTGTTCCGGCGCAGGGCGAAGGGACCAGGTATAGGCAGACATGAGAAACAGTGTGCCGGGGGCGTAGCAGACGGGCAAGCGGGGCATGCTATAATGAGACCTATGCACGTCGACATGCCCGCTCTTGAAATAAGAGCTGAACAAAAGGAGCGCCTCAAGCTCAAACCGCTCATCGAGCAGATCGTTCATCGCCAATCTCGAGCGGCCGGAGATACCGAGGTTCAGCTGGCAATTCTTAAAGGCTTAAGCGAGGAAGAAATTGCTCACGCTATCAACGAAGCGATTAACTACGTCTCCATAAACGGCAGGTTCGAGCAGTTTCACGTTGGTGGCAATTTTGTAAGTCCCGAAGGACAGGCAAATCGCGGACGTCGGATCGTTGCACTAGATGAGCCCGTCCTTACGCAACGCTACCCTTTTCTGCGTTATCTTTGTCTAAAAGTCGTTCCTCCGGAGACACGCCTCCAAGATGAACTTGCTATCCAACAAAAAATTCAGGAACGCTTAGCCGCCCAACCCTATAATTCGCTCCGTATTCCTCTTTCTCTTGGTGAAATACAACGACCCGATCTTCAGCTCAAGGCAGCCCTCATGGAGCGATTACCGCGAAACAGCAGAAACGGGTCCCTTCAAACACTAGGTACAGAGGCGCGAAATGCAGGGATCTCTCTGCGCCTGAATAGCAATGTAGAAGCAGACGTTACACGAGCATTTTTAGCCCTGCACATGCTTGGCTTTGAACATCGTGATACGAATGACGGAAATATCTATCTAACAAATGCTGTGTACGAAGAAGTCAGTGTTCCTAAAGCTCCTGGGAAAATTCGCCCTTCTCACTTACGGCTCATCACGAAAGCGGAAGTCTGGCTTTTAGACTTTGAGCGAACACACGAACTCCCTAAAACACAACCGGGAACCGCCAGAACCTTGATCGACCGCGAGAATGAAGGGGTTCAAGACATGCTCGATCCGTATATTCTTGAAATTGAGACTGCCCAAGTCGAAGAAGATCTCGTAACCGCCGTGGATGACTATTACACACGAAGACAGCAGCGCGCTTCCCATCAGGGTCATTCAATGGGTGTATAAAACGAACCACCTCCTCCCTTTCTATGAAATTCCGTGGACCAGAAATCCCTCAAATAATACCCTCGCCAGAAGCGGAGCGTCTCCGTCTGATCCGTGAATGGATGCCTGGTGCGCTCGACTACTACGCGGGTGCGCGACACGGGTCACACTACATCGATAACGGAAATGATGGATACATCTTTCGAATGGTTAATCCGAACGATATAACAGATCGAACGCTTGATAGCGTTGCCGTAAAGGTATGGGAGCCAAAATATAAGTCCCGGGAACACGAAATCCGAATACATCGAGAAGCAGCGAGTTTGGTTACAACTAAATTCTCTGTTCCTGAACTATACGAAGTTGACCCTGCCATGAGGGCGTTTGCCATGGAACGAATCAAAGGACGCACGCCTCATCAGTTGCTGTTTAAAGAAAATAGGCGGCTCGAAAAGGGCTTATACGAAGACATTGTTGCTGCATTCCGAGAGCTGAACCGTCTGGGTATCTGTCACGGAGATGCTCATTTCAGGAACTATCTTCTGGTAGACCCTCAAATGGAGGAATTCGACGGAGCCGGGGGAAAAACAGAAGTCATCATTGATGCAAAAATTTGTATCATCGATTTTGGAAGAAGTAAGGACAGCAATACCCCTGAACAAGACCTCTATCAGATAAGACAAGACCTTGGCAGCAAGGTCATCGACTTGTACGGGGATTAATCTTTAAAACAACGCGTACGAAGCCAAGAGTGGCACCGCCAACAAAATGATCATGGCGATAGCCAGGACTTTCATCAAAAAATTGATTCGTTCACGTTTCATAGACGCTTCTAGAATACTCGTTAATTTCCACGACGTAAAACTTTGATGAATGTCTCTGGGGGAATTTCGACTCCGCCGACACCCATCGAGAGCATGCGTTCTTTTCCTTTTTTCTGTTTTTGCAAGAGTTTGGATTTACGCGAGTAGTCTCCGCCAGACATTTTCGCTAAGACATCTTTACGGAACGGGTTGATACGGTCTGAAGCTAGAATTTTTGCGCCAATGACCGCTTGCAACTTGATCGCAAACTGAGCGCGTGGGAGCTCTTCCTTTAGTGTTTCGATAATTTCTCGCCCCCGACGATCCGCCTCGGTCGCATGAAGGAGCGTTGCGAGCGCTTCCACCGGCTCTTCAGCCACGTGAATATCCAAGCGCACCACATCGGAAGCCCGGAAACCGGAGAAATCATAGTTCATGGAAGCATAACCCGCCGTCGCACTCTTGAGCTTGTCGTAAAAATCAACGATGACAGAGGCGAGTGGAACCGAGTAGTGCAAAATGGCCCGTTGCAAGTCGAGGTATTCGGTATTCTTGTACTCTCCGCGACGATCCTGCACGAGCGCCATCACATTTCCAATATATTCTTTTGGACATACGATATCAACCGTGGCCCAAGGTTCGCGCGTTTCGCCGATACGCGAAGGATCCGGAAAATCTCCCGGGGACTTCACAAATTTTTCTTCGCCGTTCGTGAGCGTGACTTCATACCCTACAGAGGGCGTCGTAATGACGATGTCCATGTCGAATTCACGGATTAAACGCTGCTGGAGAATCTCTAGGTGCAACATTCCAAGCAACCCACAGCGGAACCCAAAGCCTAAAGCCGTTGAGTGCTCAGGATCAAAGGTGAGCGCCGCATCACTTAGTTTGAGTTTCAAAATCGCATCGCGCAACTTTTCGTATTCGGACCCATCGGCTGGAAAAACCCCCGCGTAGACCATCGGGCGAACTTCGCGATAGCCGGGCAATTGCTCCACGGTCGCGTCCCCCGTGAGAGAAACCGTGTCACCCACGCGCACCGCCTGAATGTCTTTTAACCCTGTGACGAGATAGCCAATTTCTCCTGTTTCGAGTCGACCAGACTTCACGTGTTCTGGCTTCAAATAACCTACTTCTAACGCTTCGCTGGTTGTTTCTGTTGCGAGGAAGCGCACCTTGCTCCGCGCGACTAACACGCCATCCATACAACGAATGTACGCAATGACGCCCTGATAGTCGTCGTATTTGGAATCAAAAATAATCGCGCGGCCTTGGGCCTGTGGGTCACCTTTTGGTGGAGGAACGTCGCGTACGACACGCTCCAATATTTCAAGTACTCCCTCGCCGGTTTTTCCAGACGCGCACAAAATCTCCTCGCGCTTACATCCGATGAGCTGCATTAATTCATTTCCACGACGCTCGACGTCCGAGTTTGGGAGGTCAACTTTGTTCAAGACCGGAATGATCGTCAGGTTCTGATCAATCGCGAGGTAAAGGTTGGCGATGGTTTGTGCTTGCACGCCTTGAGTTGAGTCGACCAAGAGAATAGCGCCCTCTACAGCTGCCAATGAGCGCGATACTTCATAGGTAAAATCCACGTGGCCTGGGGTATCGATCAGGTTCAACTCGTATTCGATGCCATCTTTGGCCGTGTACTTCATGCGCGCTGGCTGAAGCTTGATCGTGATCCCACGTTCACGCTCAAGCTCCATCGTATCGAGTAACTGCTCCTTCATGCGACGTTTTTCGACCGTTCCGGTCAATTCAAGCAAACGATCGGCAAGGTGGATTTTCCGTGGTCGATGTGCGCGATAATACAGAAATTTCGGATGCGAGCTTGGTCCATGGGTTGGCAAGATAGTGCCGGATTTACCCGAAAGAAACAAGCGGAAGCGCCCTAGATCTCTTGACAGCAAGGCTTTCCAGTTGAAACGATTCACTCTAACCACGGATACGAGCGTACTCGTGGAAACACAGCTCCTCAACGTCCACGGCGGAGGCCATCATGCCGGTCACGGGTGATAGACGGTTCTATCTCATCGACGAGCCTGAAACGCTCCTCGCACTGCCCCCAACGCTTCCAGACCCTGCGAAGCTCACGGGAGCGCTCAGGAATTTCTTGCGAAACGAAGCTGAGCTTCGGGTCGCAGATAAACTGGTACGTCTCATGATCGAGGCGGGTGGTTGGGTTGGGGTGTGGGATGGAGTTCTGGTCGCACAACTTGCGATCGACGTTCCCGCCCTCCAGATCGCCCGTGGGGTGAACGGGCTCATCCGTGCACAACATCTCGACGGCAGAGATTGGGGGAGCCGCCAGTATCTTCTTCCGTGCCCGAAGTTCGCCAAGCTCGCGCTCAATCTGCCCCTTCCCTGCTGACCCATCCCGGCACCCGCCCGAAAAGACGCCTCCCCTGGCGACCTCGCGGCTCTCGCCAGGGTGGGTCTTTTCGTTCGGTAACAAAACACCCCTCCGACGATCCGTCGGAGGGGTGTTTTGTTTTTTTCGTCTCTTTTGAAAGAGTAACGAGAGAAGCCTTACGCCTTCATCGCCGCCTTCAACACTTCACGCGCTGTTTTCACTGCTGCTTCAAAGGCCTGCTTGGCTTGTGTTTCCGCATTCTTACGGGTCACACGAGCGGCATCCATCGTCGTTTTGAATTGGGCTTCTGCGGACTGAACAGAGGCCTTATGCGCATCATTCGCACTCTTCACAGCCGCACGGAAGGCTTTGTTCGACTGTTCGCGCTGTTCCTTGGTGCCCGTGCAACGCTGTTTCCAGGTCGTCAAAGCAGCTTCGATGGCAGTCTTACGTGTGGCATTAGCCGCATCAACCGCTGTTCGACGTGCTGCGACCGCCGTGGTCTGGACCGTGCGGAAAGACTGCATGGCACTGTCGATGGCTGTCTGACGCGTTTTGACTGCCGCATCAACGGATGCACGATAGGTTGTGACCGCAAGCTTCTGTGCTTCTGTAAGATTCTTTTTCTGAAGCTTTATGTCTTGTTCTGCGCGGTTCTTCGCACGACGCGCTTCTTGTTCTGCGCGATTGTGATCAAGTTTCGTATTTTGTTCTTCACGCTTGTGATCGAACCGAAGCGTCTGTTCTTCACGGGTGTTCGCGAGACGCGTCATGCGTTCGGCAAGGCGATTCTGCAAACCAAGACTTACTTCTTCACTACGATAGTTGCAGCGTGCGCTGTCGGTGACCGCTGAGGTGGAAGTTGTTTCCGCCGCAAAGGTGGCGAGTGGAGCTGCAGCCAGCATCGACGTCAGAGCAAAGGACGTCACAAGTTTTTTAACCATAGGAATTTTTAGAGTGAATTGTATAGATATGGGTAAGAAGGAAGAAAAAGGGATATTCTCATCCCCTTCTCAATCTATCATACCGCTAGGACCTACATCTGTTACACCTCCCTTACAAAGCGAGAAAAAAGCTTACTTTTGAGCTTTATGATCAATTCTGATTCAGCTAATGCGAAGCGCGTCGTCACAAAAAGGAACGTAAGCCCGCCAAGCATCCCAGCGACTGCCCCCTGAAGCAAAACCATCCAGGCGCGAGAAAGCGGAGCGAACCAGGTCCCCATTCCATAATTGACCGCATACGTCACGAGGGCTTGGAGTCCTAACGCTAAAGCCATGATCGCGGCGAAACGTAAAGACGACTTCGAGAACATACGCACTGGCATCTTGCGTCGGAGCAAGCACAACAATAATACAATATTTACCACAGAACCTGCAACAATCGCCAACGCGAGCCCATTCACCCCAAACGAACGATAGCTCGCCCAGGCGACGGCAGCGGTTGTCAGCTCAGACAGACAGGCGATCAAAAACGGTAACCAAGCTTCCTGCAGGGCGTAAAAAGCGCGTGCAAAAAGTTGAGGCAAAGCTTGGGCTGGCAAGGCCAAGGTCAGCAACGCGAAGACTTCGAGGGTCAATCGCGTATCATTCCAGTCAAAACGTCCATCCCCGAGCACCACCCGCACAATTTGGGCACGAAGCACAATGAACAGGACACACAAGGGAAGAATAAAATAGAGAATGCGACGCGTTGCTTGATAAAGTGTTTGTAGAAAAAGTTCGGAACGCTGTGCTCCAACAGCTTCTGCTAAAACTGGAAAGGCGGCGACCGCAAACGAGATCCCTATCAAACCCAACGGGAAGCTCTGTAAATTGCCAGCCAAGTTGAAAACCGAGACCGACCCCTCTCCCAACGAGGAGGCAAAGAATAATATAATCACCAAGTTCACTTGGGCGACGGCGAGCCCTGCCGTGCGTGGAAGCATGAGTCTCACCATGCGGCGCATCGGTTCCGGCGCAAATGAGGGCCATGGCAAAGAGAGAGCGCCAATGGGACGAACAGCTAAATACTGCACAAAGCCATGAGCAAATGCGCCCAATACAACACCCCACGCGAGCCCCGAAAGACCCAGCCAGGGGGTAAAAAAGACAATCCCGACGATAATCCCGAGGTTATAAAAAATAGGAGCGAACGCAAAGGCGAAAAAACGTTTACTTGATTGCAATACGCCACCCATGATGGCAGAAATCCCAAGGAACAGCGGCGACAAAAACATGATCCGCGTGAGTGTGGTTGTGAGCGCCTGCTTGTCCGGACCAAAGCCACGCGCAAGAAGAGGGACAATCGCGGGAGCCGCAATAATTCCAGCAACACAGAGGATCACCAAGACCGACCCGATCAAGGAAAGTGTTTGACTCGTGAAACGCAAGGCGGCAGGCAGGCCTTTTCGTTCTTTGAGTTCGGTGAAGAGCGGAATAAAACCAGCACTGAGCGCACCCAAAATAAGCAGGTTATACAAAAAATCCGGCAAACGAAAAGCGGCGTAGTATGCATCCAGTTCACGCCCCGCACCAAAACTCGTTGCCAGCAATCGATCACGCACCAGTCCAAATAAGCGAGAGGTGAATGAGGCGATACTGATAAGCGCCGCAGCTGCCGCAACACCTTCGGTTTCCCCGTTCCACAAACGCTGGATGAATGCGCGTAGTCGCATAGCTAGAATCCCAAGTCATCTTCCGAAGGGCGGAAGGTACAATAATAGGCGCCATCTTCTTCTGTAAGCTCAATCGGAGCGAGGCGCGTACCTTCCGGCGCTTCGCCTTCAATCGCCGCACCCGTGCCCGGAGAAAATTCTGCTTCGTGCCAACGGCAGCGGAACACCGTCTCGCCTTTCTTCTCCTTCAATTCAACGGGCCCGCCCATATGCGTACAACGGTTCACGTAGGCTTTCAACACCCCCTGATCGTTATAAACGATCGCTGCTTGCGGACCAAACCGGAAGACCTTCGTCCGTCCCACCGCTACCTCCCCCGTACGTGCAACCAGAATTTTGCGCTCCATAAAATAATATTTTATGCTCGGTCTTTTCGTTTTAAGAATTTCTGGGATTTTCTCTGAGCTTGCTCTTCAAATTTTCCAAACTCGTAGGTAAACGGGATCGAACGGAACGGACCGCGCACTAAAATTGAAGCTTCGCTCCAGACCATTTTGGCCGCCGTACGTACCATGCCCTCTTTGCGATAGCGACGCGGAGAAATCGCGATCTTGTGACAACGGAGAATCCCGGGGTGATAGCCCATTTTATTCGCACGACGAGCGTAATCATGATCTTCCGCAAATACGACTGATTCATCAAACCCCTGCAACGATTCGTGCACGGACTTTTTTACGAGAATACAAGAACCAACGGCATGCGGCAGAACCGGCTGGATAGCGGAGGTATATTTGTTATAAGCCTCATGGAAGGCGTGATCGAGGAGCGTTCCATCCTGCACATGGAGACCGCAAGTCGCGACATCTAACTCTCGAGCCGTGAATTCAAGCAGCGCATCCTGCAAAAAACAGGGGTGGCGCAAAATAACGTCCGCATCAAAGAAAAAAATGAGCTCTCCCTGCGCCACGGCAGCTCCACGATTGCGGCCGGGACCCGGCATCCCCCCATCGATCACTTTCGCGCCCGCTTTGGTCGCGATTTCTCGCGTTCGGTCGGTTGAGTGCGCATCTGCCACGATAATTTCAAAATCCTGGTAGGTCTGTCCGCGCAGGGACGCCAACAGGAGCGGAAGGTACAACTCTTCGTTTTTTGTGGGGATAACGATACTCACGCGCATAGGCCCCAGCCTAACAGAATCAAGGCTGTTTTGCGAGCGAATCTTCAGTCCTAAAGGCTCATTTGGCTTAAATAAGCATTTGGGAGCGAAGGGAGGGCGGAAAGCACCGCACCTCCCACGTAAGACCCTAGTAACAGGTCTTCCGCTCATAAGGAAAAGGGGTCTGGAAGGATCACCGTTCGGGGTAGAGGCTCTCAGCGTCGCGTGTCCATCCCACACGCGTAGTCGGCACATGGCCATCTGGTGGCGGCATGTCCACATTCACCTCGAAGCCACGATTCGTCCGAACGAATGGCACGACACCTGTCGTGGTTCGAATTTCGACCGCGTCGATCCCGGTGCCATCCGCCAGATAACTGAAACGACTCCCAGACGGCCACGT
>CAZRDS010000015.1:8651-16873 GCA_964598895.1 uncultured Gammaproteobacteria bacterium
CTCCGTACAGAACCATCCCGCACGCATCGATCGCAGATCTCGGACGACTACCGGGTTCCCGCCATGAATGACTCCTCCCGCCTGAACCAGCCGAATATCCGCCCGTGCCCGGCCTTGCGAAGGCTTCGCACAGATGACGACAGCGTACCCAGAAACCGGCTGGTGATTGGGCGTGTCGGTGTGGGTCCTGCACACGACGAACACCACGCAGAAGAAGATGACCACGCCGGCCAGTCTCAGCAGAAAATACCTCGTTACATCAAGGCGTTCACCATTCAACATCGACGTCCCTCCGACCTGGAGCCCTGTATGGGCCATAAAAAACTACCCATTTGGTGATTTTTTGTCAATAAAATATTACTATCATTCGTTCAACATCTTCCAGGCGGCGATCGCAGCAGCAATAGCAACGTTCAGAGACTCTTTAATCCCCTGCTGCGGAATATAAATAGAGGCGACACATCGCTCTAGAAGCGACGGCGGAATCCCTGTCGTTTCGGTTCCCAAGAGCAACGCCATCTCTTGAGGCGGCTCAAATTCAGACAGGGTAATGGCATCCGATGTAAGTTCCAGCGCATACACAGGGATGTTCTTTTCTTTTAAACAGGCAAATACCGATTCGATATCTGGATAGGCTTCAAACGGCACAGCTTTCTCTGCTCCCAGGGCAACCTTGGAGATCTTCAGATCTGGGGGTGTAGGCGTATAGCCCGAGAGCCAAATTTTCGCCACTCCCAACGAATCCGCTGTTCGGAAGAGCGATCCCACGTTTTCACGTGAGCGAAGGTTATGCGCCAGAAGATGGAGTCGGACGGACATACAGGTAGAATAGAGAAAGGCGGCCATTCTGGCTATATTTCGACAGTATCGGTCATTTCCGCTAAGCTCCGGCCATGAAATTCGGCGAACTTCTCCAAGGAACGATCACCCGTGTCGATGACAAAGGGCGTGGCATGTTTGATCATGTCCTCGAAGACGGGGGTATTCGACCGGTTGCTATCCCTTTTACCGCCATCGGTGACGTGGTTGAAGCGCGTTTTGCTAAGCGAGAGACAGGTGTTTGGTATGCCCGGCTCGAGAAAATCCTCGCCGCTTCCGCGGACCGAGTCGATGCACCCTGCCCACACGCCGGCAAATGTGGCGGCTGTCTTTGGCAACACATGGCCTACCCCGCCCAGCTCACCCTCAAACAAAGCATGATCAACCATGCCTTTGAAGCAGCGGAACACAACGAGCGCGTCGAACAGGTCGATCCCTCAACAGAAGTCCTTTATTATCGCAACCGCATGGACTACGCCTTTGGTTGGAAAGGCGAAATTGGCTTAAAAGAACACGGCTCATGGAATCGCTATCTCGACCTGACAAACTGTTTGCTCCTCGATGAAGAAACACCAAAGATTCTTCAGTTTTTCCATCACTTTGTGGACACGTTCAAGCTTGCCCCATGGGACGCAAAAACCCATGAAGGCCTCTTGCGCTACGTCGTGATCCGTCTCGGGAAAGAGACCGGCGAACGGATGATCATTCTTGTTGTGAAAGACGCAACACAGATCACCGAACCGATGCGCACGTTCTTGAAACAAGGCTTACTCGAACAAGCGACCACACTCTTGATTGGCGAGAACTCGTTGATCTCGGATCTCTCCTACGCCCAAACCTTTGAAACGCTTCTTGGAAATCCTGTTCTCACTGAAGAAGTGAACGGGATTCGCTACGCCATTCACCCAAACTCGTTCTTCCAGACGAATACGCGTATGGCTGCAAAGCTGCAGACAACGGTGCTCGACTGGGTCCAACCAAAACCTGGGATGACGGTCCTCGACCTGTACTGCGGTCTCGGATTCTTTGGCCTCGCCTGCGCCAAACGCGGCGCCACCGTCTTCGGCCACGAACTTGATGCGAACGCCATCGAACTCGCCAAAGAAAATGCCATCCAAAACGGCGTGGCAGACCTCTGCACCTTCACCGCCGGCCCTGCCGAAGACCAAACCTGGAAAGACATTCCTTGCGACGTTCTGATTCTCGACCCACCACGCGCCGGGCTTCACCCAAAAACCCTGGAAGCTGTGATGACGAAACTCCCCAAAACGATCGTCTACGTTTCGTGTAACTTTCATCGCTTAGCCCACGATTTGAAGACGCTGAAAACAAAGTACGACGTTGACCAACTCAAAGCACTAGACCTTTTCCCTCAGACACCACACGTCGAGACAGTCGTCCGATTGAGTTTAAAGGCTTAGTTCCAACGATTAGCCAAAAAGGGTGGGTGAGGTGTTTTTAAAAGAGCGAGGAGTGTTTGAGCTCTCGTGAGCAAGATGCGAACAAACAAAAAATGGAGTGCAGATCACTCCTTTTGGATCTCGAAACGACAGTCAAAAGCGCGAGTTGCAGAGCTCTTTTAAAAACACCTCACCCACCCGACCCCCAGACTCGCTTTTGTTACTAAACTAGACTATGATCTTTGCATGTCTTCCCCTTTGAAAAAGTCCGGTTTCGTGGTCCTCGCGGGCCGCTCCAATGTCGGTAAATCTACACTTATAAACGCGCTGGTAGGCAGCAAAGTCGCCATCATGACGCCCAAGCCACAAACAACCCGCCACCCAGTGCGCGGCATGTTAAACGATCCTCGTGGCCAGATCGTGTTCGTGGATACCCCCGGAGTCTTTCTTGGCAAAAAAGATGCCGTTTCCCAGCGCCTCAACGAGTTCGTCAAAGAACAACTTGAAGGGATCGAAGCGATCGTCTACGTCACCGACCCAACGCGTGCCCTCGGACCAGAAGAAACGATGATTCAGGAACTTCTTCGTCAGACGAACGTCCCGATTATTCTCGCGATCAACAAATCCGATCTCCCAAGCCTTCGCAAACCCGCCCTCGAACTCATGAAGGCGATTGATGTTGGACAGAAAATGACGATCGAGTGTTCGGCTATCAAGGACACTGGTTTGAAACCCCTCGTCGATGCCTTGTTCGCCATCCTCCCTGTTGGCGAAGCCTATTATCCAGAATTCCAGCTTACGGATGCCGACCAAAAAAGCTGGGTCTCCGAACTCATTCGAGAAAAGATTTTCCTTCATTTGGAAGAAGAGCTCCCCTACGCCATCGCGGTCGATGTAGAACATGACGACCTCCAAGAAAATGGTGTGCGTCATATCGAAGCAACGATCCTTTCGAACGCCGAGCGCTATAAGGGTATGATCATCGGCGCCAAAGGCAGCATGTTGAAGAAAATTGGCAGCGCTGTCCGAGAAGAGCTCGAGCTCGCTTCAGGTCAGAAGGTCTTCCTTGCCCTTACCGTCAAAGTCGATCCGAAGTGGCCTGTACGTTTTGCTGGTCGTGGCAACTAATAACAGATTCTTTTATGGAAACTCCTTCAACTCACTCCGAGACTCCGCTTGAACATTTTGAACTGATCGAAGACGTTGTTGCGCACATTCGAACCAAGCTTCCGGCTGATTCAGGCCCTGAGTCTTGGCGTGCGGTATGTGAAGATGTATTGCACTGCCAACTCCCTGCGATCGAACCACTCCTCCTCAAAGAATTAGCCGCTGCCCAAGGAAACGTGGACGAACAAGAAAAGCTCCGTGGGTTGTTGCGTGCCGTGAGCTGGTATCGTCATCCACGCATGAGCGCAGACGAAATAGTTGCACAGCTGAACCACCTCCGTCCGACCCATCCTGGAAGCGAGAATGAGGCCGTGCTCGATACGATTCAAGAAGCGCTAGAAAAACAATACGAAGGGGCAGAAGCGCTAAAAGCAGCCGATTCCGTGGACGCTTTGTTCGCGAACGCGAAGAGCGAAGAAGAAAAAGAAAAACTCCGTCAGATTCGCGATCAGGTCTATTATCAACTCCTGTACCCACACTGGTTCGAGATCGTAAAAAACTGGGCAGCAACACAACCAGCGGTCTAACGACATGCCAAAAGAACTTGCGGTGGGCTCCCCTGCCCCGGACTTTACGCTCAGCGATCAACAAGGGGCGAAGTGGACACTCGCGCACGTCCTCGAGCAAGGACCTGCATTCCTTGTATTCTATCCTGGCGATCTGACACCTGGCTGTACGGTACAGCTCTGCACCCTCCGCGACGACTGGAGCGCCTTCCAGAAAAAACAAATTGGGGTGTTCGGAGTAAATCCGGGAGGTCAAAAAGGGCACAAACTCTTTGCCACCCTCTACAAACTCCCCTTCCCTCTCCTGGTCGACGAAGACAAGCAGCTCACAAAAACTTTTGGGCTGATCACAAAAAAGCTGGGGTTTGAGTTCGTGAAACGGACGGTCGTTGGGATCGACAAGAGTGGGATCATTCGCTATATCAAAGAAGGGATGCCAAAGCCCGCCGAGCTCTTAAAAGAAGCGGCGAAGTGGCCTTCCTCCTAACCTTACCTTTCCTATGTCAAACGAAGTAAAACCACTCACCTATACCGCCCTTGAAGGGATTTCCGAAAAGACCCTGACCGTGCATCACGATAAACTCTACGCCGGCTACGTCGCAAAAGTGAAAGAGATTGGCGAGAAATTAACTGTCTTGTCGCACGGCGGTGACGTTTCAAGCGCCAACCAAAGCTACTCAGAGTTACGCGCCCTGAAAGATGGAGAAACATTCGCCGTGAACGGTGTCTACCTCCATGAATGGTACTTCGACACACTCGGTGGCAACGGCCAGGCCTCTGGCGTACTTGTCGATGCACTCACGGCTCAGTACGGATCCTTTGAGAATTTCGCTGCATATTTCTCCGCTAATGGAATGGCATCTCGTGGCTGGGTTGTCTTGTGCTGGGACTTCCAACAACAGGCGCTCCGTATTTACAACGGCGATGCGCATAACCAAGGAGGTGTCTGGGGTTGCATGCCTATCCTCGTACTCGATGTCTACGAACACGCCTATTTCATCGACTACGGCTCAGATCGCAAGGCGTACATCGCTCAGTGGTGGAAGAATGTAAACTGGGACAAGGCGAATGTATTCTACGCAAAAGCCAAGGCCATGTCGGAAGTAAAATAACCAATTATTTATCTTTCTTCTATGATTCAAGTCGGCACCAAAGCTCCTGATTTCTCCAACATCACTGCCTATCAGACGGGGAAGAGTGATTTCACAAAGGTCAGCCTCTCGGACTACAAAGGCAAGTGGCTCGTGTTTTTCTTCTACCCACGTGATTTCACCTTCATCTGCCCAACGGAATTGAAAGGCTTTTCACAGCACGCCGAAGAATTTAAGAAGTTGAACTGTGAAGTCCTGGCAGCTTCGACCGATTCCGAATGGAGCCACAAAGCCTGGTTCGAGCGCGATTTGGCTGATGTGAAATACCCTGTGTTAGCCGATACGACCCACCGCGTCTCCCGCGACTACCAAGTCTTCAACGAAACCGACGGTCTCGCCGAACGCGGCCTCTTCATCATCGATCCAGAAGGCAACATCAAATACTCGTTGATTAGCTCTGGGTCAGTCGGTCGTTCCGTGAAAGAAGTGCTGCGTGTTATGACAGCCCTCCAGAGTGGAGATCTTTGTCCGATGGAATGGAATGCGGGAGAGAAAACGTTGGGGAAGGCGTAAAAGCTTTGTAAAAGCGAAACAAAAACGCCGGGCTTTCGCTCGGTGTTTTTGATCTCTCAGATACTCGATTCATGAATCAAGTGGTCAATCGAGATGAGAGCACTGCGCTAGTAGACTGCGCATATATAGCAAGCAGCGAGCGCTCTCCTCTCCTCCTAAATACTACATCCCTCCTTCCTCGTCGCAGCTTTAACCGTTCTTCCCGTGTTCTTTTTTCAGCTGATCGATCCAGCGAAGCGCGTTCGCTTTGCGCCGGAAGACCCTGACGCAGTACCCGGAGTGATCATCTCGCTCTCGGCGACGAGACTCGATGCGATGAATCGACTGAGCTCCCGCGCGAGGGCAGAAGAAGAAAACCGCCTTTCCGTGTTCATCTACTCGCAGAGTCAGCTTCAGTGTACGAGTAGCCGAGTCCGAAACCTCCACGGACAGCCACGCGTCGATGTTGGTCTCGATGAGCTGAGAAGCCGGATAGACCTCCGGCGTCCCGTAGAAGGAAACGCCCATCATGCCGCCGAGACTGAAGACCACGATCCAGCAGCACGGGGTCAGCGAAGCGAGTTCGTTCTCGACTCGTCGCAGGCTGTGGCCGAACCTGCTCGCCTCCTCGATTTGACGGCGAACGTTCCTGATCGTCTCCTGAAGCTCTCTGATACGATCGCTCCGCTTCGACTTCTTGATTGGCACTGTCCACGTCCTCTCTTGTCCTGCGTACACCCGACATCTTTATTTATAAAGAGACGGATCCATACACATGGACCCGCCAATCTATACGGGTAATAATCTATTGTCAACTACGCCGCCATCGCCAATGGCTGGTTCGTCTGCCCTACTTTCTTCTTCAAGCGTGCGTTGATGGTTTCTTCAAGGGCTGCTTTGTTCCACCCAACGATAATTTTGCCGTCGATATCGACGACAGGAACACCCATTTGGCCGGAGAGTTTGACCATTTCTTGAACAGAATGATGATCAGAGGTCACGTCGATTTCTTCGAACGCGAGCTTCTTTTCCTTCAAGAAATCTTTGACCAACCGGCAGTAGGGGCACGTTGGGGTGGTATAGAGTCGGATCGTCATAAGAAAGGGCAAGCGTAAAACTTGTACCAAGTATATCACAAGCAAACAGACCCGGACTCTCAGAGCTGTAGATATCTTCCGTTTAGCTCAGAAATGGTTGCTGATCAAGGGCTCGCAAACGCAGCATGAGCGGTTCTGCGACGTCTGGAGGCAGGATCTCCCCCCAGGGAATCTCATGAAACAAAAAAGCGTCTGGGCGCGCGCCGAGCGCTTCCGGTTGCGTACGATAGGCAGCCACGACATTTTTCCGCTCCCAGACGACCGGGGTCCCTGTCTGACGCGCTTTCATGTGCAGAGACTGTTCTGGATTAAAGGCAATGGGGTATTCGACCTGCTTCAAAATCTCCCAGTCCGTCACGGTATCACCGAGAGCGATCGAGCCATCTCGAAGAGTCCCTTGTTTCAAAAGCGTGCGGACCACTTCCCCTTTTTCTTGTTCCATTTTCTTAGTTCTTGATTGATCTCGCACATACACGCGCCGCTGATCAAGGAGATACTCCGTTCCGAACCATTCATCAAACTTCCAGCCCTTAGCTAATTCCTGGACCATCGACTGCGGCGAGCCCCCGATCGCAATGAGGTGATAATGGCAGTCTTTCAAGACAGCGAGCAATTCACGGGTAAAGATATAGGCACGACTCTTTTGTCTGCGCAGAACCTCGTGGACCGCTAGCGTCAGTTCACCATCAGACAACCCCATAATGGCACGCGCTTCCCAGTCATGGATGAAGTGTGAAAGGTAGGCGTCATCGTTCAACGAACGCTCTTCCCAGGTCTTGCGGTGCGCTTGCGATTCAAAAAAATGAGCAGGCAAAAGGCGCTGAAAGCGCATCAGCTGCTCAATAAGCTCAATATATAACGACCAACGATAGAGAGTTCCATCGAGGTCGATAATGGCAAGGCGAGGAGCTGCGACGGACATTTAGCGAAGCAGATACCAGAGACCCGCCAAAAATAACAGGCTGAGCGAAGCCATACTGAGAAGAAGCAAGCGCAGCTCGCTTGAGCGCACTTCTGAGTCGTCTTCTACGGGCCGATCGAAGAGCGCCGTCAATGCCAGGGCTACCGAGGCGCTCGCGGACAACAAACACCAGAGGCAAAAAGCGCCAATTTCTTTCCACTGAATGAAGAATAGGGCAACGGATTCAATCACCCCCACAAGCACAAAAAGCTGCATCACCCGCCAGAGCAAGGTCGCGCGCGATCGCAACGCAACACGAAGCATCAGAAGGAGAATGATCGCGCCATAGAAGAGCACACCCAAGAACGGGCGAGGGACACTTCCAAATACATAGGCCCACTTGGACAACCGCACGATCTCGCACCCGCTCGAGGCACCACAGACCACGGGTCGGTTGGCAACGTAGGCGTAGAGCAAATAACTGGAGGCAAACAGCCCCACGAAGGCCGCATCTAACGCCAGCAAGCGAGAGAGAATACGAGGAGAGAGACGCATAAGAAGTGGTAATGGATCCTGTAAACAAGCCTAACGTGTTTGGAAGCGCTCGGCCATTCCTTCAAGCGCGACGAGCCAGGCGAACCCGAGCGGATGGTTAAGATACGGCGTCGAAATATGGACGGCTGCGAGCG
>CAZRDS010000015.1:16883-17189 GCA_964598895.1 uncultured Gammaproteobacteria bacterium
TGCCGAGCCGGATGGTCGAGGTGAGTGCGGCCGCGGCTGCGAGCGCGATGAGCGATAGGACGAGAACTTGTTTCTGTTCTTTGGGAAGTTGACTTGCGAGAATACGACGAGCTAAGCGCACCAATACGAACAGGAGAAGTGGGATCCCCAGAATTCCAAATTTGATCCAGTGCTCCAGCCATCCCCACTCGAAGGCGTAGGTCGTGTAGACGCCACCCGTCGACTGGACCACACGCGGATCACGACTGACATAGGTCACGGTTGCGCCGAATCCTGAGCCCAAGAGAGGCTGTTCCTTTATTTTTT
>CAZRDS010000016.1:0-8098 GCA_964598895.1 uncultured Gammaproteobacteria bacterium
TAAAGAAGGGATGCATTTTTTGCGATGTATCATAGAATTGGAACTGGTCACTCATAAAACCAATTGTTAAACTTATATCATGCAAAATACCAAAGGAGAAAATATCTACCCTGCCCATTTATACGAGGCGGAAAGACGCGAAATCGCGATTCGGTACATTCGTCATGAACTACGCAAGCTGTTTCCGAATGTAAGGGATGAAGCCATCTGGAAACTCTTAGATTCCGAGGTTTCTCAGTGGTGGAATGAAAATCCAACCCTTGCCCCTGTCCGCGATTTTTGGAATGGCCTGCACGGAATCTCGATGGGATTTAAACTAAAAAATATCGTTTCTTGGGTAACCTCCGCCCATCTAAAATGGGAAGAGAAAGAGGTACTCGTAGACGAGTTGTGGTTCGGTTCTCCGATAGGCTTCCTTAAGGGAATCCATGCACAGCCTTCGGCACGAGAGGTGCGCGAATGGATTTTCCAACCGGAGCGTGCTGAACAACTTGAAGAAGAACGGGCGAGGAGTCGCAAGGAAGAAGATTCTACGATGCCGAGAAACGCTTTTCCCATCATTGCGATTCGAAAAGGGAAGAATCTTATCGTAACCGACGGGAATCGACGACTGTTGCGGGCTATTCTCACGAATCAGGAAAGGATATATGCAGTCACAGCGGAACCTATCGGAGAACCCCTTGTTTTTGATGCCTGGGTTCCAACCGCGAGTTTGTGTGAACTGGTTTCGTTTCATCGCTATTGGTCCTCCCTGAAACGAGATACCACGGAGCATGTCGCTCACATCATCGCGGAACTCATTCGCGATTCTTCCGCCGGACGAATCGAATTTATGCAACGAGCCGTTTCGGAATCCGAAATCGATACCAGACTCATCGATATCGTTCGGTCAATTCTGAAAAAAGATGGAATCGATCTTTGATGTAAAAAAGACTGGAATTAAGCTACACTCGATTCATTGTTTACAAAAAATTATTCTCCCTGCGTATGATGACCATTAACTTGTGGGCCGTATTAGCCTCAGCCGTCGCCTCCATGATTGTCGGCAGCATTTGGTATGGCCCATTATTCGGCAAGCTGTTCATGAAAGAGAAAGGGATGGATCAATGGAGCAAAGAAAAACAGGCCGAGATGAAAAAGAACATGGGGTTGAGCTATCTCGCTCAATTCATCGCAAGTCTTGTGATGTTCTACGTCCTTGCAGGCGTGGTCGTCGGCTTCGGGAAGACCTCGCTTCTCGGCGGCATGCTCACGGGTTTCATCCTTTGGATCGGCTTTGTCGTACCACTTGCTCTTGGAGAAGCGATCTGGGGCGGTAAAAAGACTCTATTCCTTCTCTCGATCGGAAACATGTTTGTCACGCTCTTGGTAGCAGGAGGAATCCTGGGCCTTTGGCAGTAAGTATGACTACTGAACTCCATCCAAGGCTTGGAGCGTTACAGGTCCAAGTTAAGGGGCGCGAGTGGCTGATCTTCGGTGGCTACAAATCGAATCGTCCAAAGATATAAGCCTTCGACCTTTTTACGAGCCCAAGGCGTTTTTCGCAAAAACTTAAGACTCGAGGAAATGCTTGGGTCAATCTGAAAACAATTCACATTGATACGCTCCGCTAAACCCGCCCATGTATAATGATCCACTAAAAATTCGAGGATCATTTGAAGTGTTTTTCCGTGGAGGGGGTCTTTAGGGGTGGTGGAAGACATAGGCTGTGCTACTCTTTTTTACATGAATCGCATTTCACTTATCGCGTTGTTTCTGACTCTATCGGGAATTCTGCATTTTGTCACAGCTCCAGAACGTGCCAGCCATGCGGGGTATGCTGTGGCTCTTCTGTATGTCGTCCTTGGTATCTTCCAGTTGGTCCTCGCATACGGTGTATTCGCCTGGAAAACCCATGTCTGGGATCGACTCGTTTACCCATCCTGCCTTTGTCTACTCGTTCTGTTTGCCCTCAATCAGCTATGGGGTGGCCAGGTGATACTGCTCGTGAAAGAGCCTTATTCGCTCTGGACGGTCCTTCGCAAATCATTCGAAATCCTTGCGGGCCTACTCGCCTTTTCCCTTAACCGTCAGCCAAAACCCCTTCGGTGAGGTCATTTTTTCAACAGCTTACTGATCTGTTTCGGAACAAAATACACCAGCAAAATGACTACAACCAGGAGTAGCCCGCCTAACGCGACCGTGTTTAGATAAGAGTTGGCCGTTTCATACGCCCTTCCAAAGTAAAACCCTACAAGAATCAGGATGAGCGATTTGACGAGCGTCCCAGCGAGATTAACTCCGATGAACTTAGCATACGGCATCTTTGCGATACCGGCCGCAGCCAAGACCGCCGCCCCAATCCCATGCGCGAGCTTTCCGAGAAGAATGGTTTTTATACTATGACACGCGAAGTGCGTTTCCAATTTTTCGACTCGCGCCTCATGAACGCCAACATACTTCCCATACCGTTTGATCAAACGCCTTCCACCAAAACGGCCAAGGGCGTAGAGCAGAGTGTCTCCTATAAGATCTGCTCCCACTGCGACCCCGTAGGCCATCCAGAGTTTTAGATACCCTTGCGAAGCGAGGAAACCTGCAATGATCGTCACAATTGGACCCTCCACGATCATGCCGGGAACGAGAAACCCATACCGATAATGGAGTTCGAGCGCGACGAGGGTCTGGAGACTAAACACCATAAAACGTAGGCACTATCTCTTCGCATGCATACCGATCGCAAGTCGATAGACTTCTTCAAAGGCTTGCGTTGTCGCGTCGGAACGGTGCGCTTGAATAATCGCGAGACTCGCCTTCCCCATTGCCATTTTTTGCAACGGATTTGAAAGGATATTCAGCAAACAACGTGCAAGCTCCGGAACATTATCTGGAGGAAATAGAAAGCCGTTTTCTCCGTCATGAACGAGCTCGGGCAATGCGAGGATATTCGCGGCAACAACGGGCAACCCCGAAGCCATAGCTTCCATCGTCGCGATACTCTGCAATTCCGCTACACTCGCCATCACGAACACATCCGCAACCGAAAAGATCCGAGGCAAATCTTCGTCGGACACGAAGTCGGTAAACGTGACATGGGAAGTAATATTTAATTGTTTCGCCTCTTGTTCTAGCTCTGCACGCTGCACACCCTTTCCGACCAAAAGAAGATGTGTTTTTTGTTTTTCACACACGAGTGCAAATGCCCGTAACATGACCAGCAGTCTCTTTTCCGCGTCTAAACGACCCACAAATAATAAAATTGGCCTATCATCTGGCAAATTGAATTTTCTTTTCAAGATTAAATCCTGATTTCTTGGATGAAATTTTTCGAGATCAATCCCACACGAAATCGCACGCACCTCTTTTTGAAACCCAACTTGGCGCAAAAGTGCTGCCGCTGTCTTGGTTGGCGTCGTCACACAATCAACCGGCTGATAGACACGTGAGAATTGTTTCCAGGCCCAAATTTTCACTCTCTGCTCAAGTACGACTGGCAAATGCAGGGCTGGGATCAAATTATCCGGCATGAAGTGGTTCGTTCCAACTAATGGAATTCCTTGCTTTTTCGCGAGAGAGATCGCCGCGCGACCAAGAAGAAAATGATTCTGGACATGGATCACGTCTGGTGTAATCTCGGCAACAAGGGCGTTTACACGTGCACGCGCAGCCCACGGTGGCGCGAACCGAAAGTAGGCACGACCAGGGGTCGGCAAAGAACGGACACGGTGCACAAGTACCCCCCGTTCCACTGAAGAGCTGTCGCGCCAGGCGAGCCCTGGAGCGATCACCTGCACGTCATGCCCTTTTTGGGTCAGCGCAGAAGCCAAGCGGTACGTAAAATACGCCGCCCCATTTACATCTGGCGGATAGGTGTCTGAAACAAGGAGGATTTTCATCTCGTCTAATGCTACACGAAGGGCGGAAAAGCTTCTAATTGTCTACTGTATTGGATTTCTCTAGGGATGGTATGCTGCTTGCATGAAACGAGAACGTCTTTTACTAGTCCTCGCCATCTGTTTTTCGGTCCTCCCAGTCCTCTTGTTAATCATCATACCTTCTATCCCTCAAGATCGAGTTCAGAATGGGATCGACAATGAACGAGTCACCCGTCTCACGGTCGATCTGAATCTCACGCAGCAAGGCCAAGGACGGATTCAAGAAGAGGTACGCTACGACTTTGGAAGTCATACTCGGCCCGGCCTCACCTTCACACTTCCCTTTTGGCAGAACTTAGGAGGATACTTTCCCTACATCCGTGCCCCACATGCCTTTGTCGTACAGCGCGAGACTATCACCGAGCCAATAACCATGAGTCATGTAGGTGATGCTCTCTTGGTGAAAACAGGTGCAGACAATAACCTCGTAAGCGGAACACAAACCTATCGCCTATCTTACACGTGGGATCACCTCGTCACGCAAATGCCGAATGGCGAAGAACGTATCCGCTTTGCGCTCAGCGCTGCCAGTTTTAACACACCAATTGACGCAACAGAGTTCACCCTACACTCCCCAGTCAGCCCAACCAGCCTGACCTGCAACGTCCTTGATGCGCAAGGAAGAACGGCTGGTAATTGTCCCGTTACGAGTACGGGAACGGTGAGCACGATGTATAGCACTCGCTGGCTTGAGAAAGATCAACGCCTCCAAATAGAGGCCGTGTATCCACGCGGAACATTCACGAGTGTACGGCCAGAAGGTGCTCCGCCCCTCATCCACGCCTGGATCTTGATCGTACTGTTTCACCTTATTGTAGCAGGTGCGATTTGGTTTTTCTTTGGTCGAGATAGCAAAGGCCGCGGCGTGATTATTCCAAGCGAAGAACTCTTGGCGAATATCAAACCTTACGAAGCCGGAGCCCTTTTGGCGCAATGGCCCACCTACGCAAGTTTCATTGGCCTTCTTCTCGATCTCGCACGACGCAAAGTCATCACGTTTGAACGGCTTGAAGCGGGTGGCTACCTCACCCACACGGTCAAGCGTCTCCCTGGAGCGCATGTGCTCGATCCCGTGGAAACGCGCGTGCTCAAACGACTCTTTCTTTATTCAACCGACTCGAACGATTCTAAAGAGGAAATGTCATCGGCTTCATTCGATCGACACACGTCCTCGGCGCGGTTGGCGTACAACCTGTTTGAAGAACTCGCCTCTGAACATCTTGTTGCACGCGGCTGGTTTCCTACAAATATTCGTGCCGTCTTCGTCTTCAGTGCCCTGATCTTGATCGGCTGGACAGGTGCACTGTATTTAATTCTCAGCAACTATCTTCAAGATCCACACTTGGACTGGCTGTTTCTGCAAATACCACTCCTATTACCGGTGATCTACATTCTTCCTCGTCTCACGAAGGCCGGAGCGCTGGCGCGCGAAGAAGTACACGGCCTCGCCCGCTACATCCGCGTCGCAGAAAAAGCCCGTCTCGCCTTCTCTGAGAATCCTCAAGAACATACAGACGAGCAAAATAGCCTCCTGCCGTATGCGGTTGCTATGGGGATTCAGAAGGATTGGACACGGTACTATCTGATGGGGTACGAACCATTGAAAAAATAACAAAAACGCTGTATATTTAAGTTTAATCTCCCAACTCCCCATTATGATTATGCCTACAAAAAATACCATCATCGGAATCGTCATCGCAGTCGTCTTGCTTGCAGGAGCCGGCTACCTTCTCACCTCAAGTCAATCAGGCACCCGAGGCAACACAGGAGCTCCGACTGGTGCCCCGTCAGCTGTCGATACAAGCAAAACCTATACACTTGCTGATATCCAAACACACAACACCGCCACCAACTGTTGGTCGGCGATCAGTGGTGGGGTATATGATCTGACCTCTTGGATCTCCCGTCACCCAGGTGGCGAAGGACCTATCATCGGCATGTGTGGAACAGACGGAACCGCTGCCTACACAAACCAACACGGAACATCGCGCCGTCCTGCTTCTGCGTTGCTTCTCCTCAAGATCGGTACGTTGAAGCCCTAAAATAAACACGCCACCAAAAACCTGATCCTGAAAATCGCAGGAATCGGGTGGACCAGCTCTTCCCCTGTTCTTATGATGGAGCAACCAAGTATGCAGACCCCTTCTAGAGAGGTTTCGCAGACGGACTACGAACGGATCGCGACGGCGATCCGTTTTATCGAAGGTCACTATAAAACCCAACCAACACTCGAAGAGATCGCAAGACAGATAGAACTGAGCCCTAGTCATTTCCAGCGCCTATTCACCACTTGGGCGGGTACAAGCCCAAAAAAATTCTTGCAGTACATCACGCTTGAACATGCCAAAAAGATGCTGGTCCAAGGACATGACTCACTCCTTGAAACGTCACACAACTCGGCCCGTTCAAGTCCCAGTCGGCTACACGACCTCTTCATGACGATCGAGGGAATGACTCCCGGGGAATACAAGAATGGTGGCGAACACCTTGTAATCCAGTATCGTTTTGCCGATACACCATTTGGCCGCGTCCTGATCGCCTCAACACCAAAAGGGATTTGTTCTCTCGCTTTTGCGGATGACGAAAAAACAGCGTTGCAAGAAGTACAGGTTCGCTTCCCTAACGCGAGCATCAAAGAGGCCACCAACCGTTTACAAGAACAAGCCCTGGCCTTTTTTACCCAAGACTGGAGCAAACGCTCGCCTCTTACCTTTCATTTGAAAGGAACACCCTTCCAGCTCAAGGTCTGGGCGGCACTCCTACGCATTCCCCTGGGACAACTCTCGACCTACGGTACCCTCGCGGAGCACATCCATCACCCACATGCCTATCGCGCGGTAGGGACCGCGGTCGGTCAAAATCCTGTGTCATTTCTGATTCCTTGCCACCGTGTCATACAATCAACGGAGGTATTTGGAAATTATCATTGGGGAAAGACTCGCAAAACAGCCATGATCGGCTGGGAAGCGGCACGCATTGATGATGGGCTTCAAGACTATTAGGTGGTGAATAATATAATACATATGCCGGACGAAAGCCATCCATTAAAGAGAGAAGCTCTACACGGTCCTTTACAAAGCACCCTTACTTATTGCCCTGCGCGTGGTGGTATCGTCACCTCTCTCAAGCTCCACGGGATGGAGCTTCTGTATCTCGATGAAACGACATTCAATGATCCCACAAAAAATGTTCGTGGCGGCATTCCCCAACTTTTTCCTAACGCTGGCCCGATAGAAGATGAACGATTTCCTGGATTAAAGTCACATGGTTTTGCGCGACTTTCTTCAGGCTGGACGACCACGAGAGATGTATCCGGGCGGAGTTTTTACGAAACACTCATCGCGAACGAAGACGCGAGACGTGTCTACCCGTATGAATGTGAATACACGTTTCAAGGACAGTTTGAACTGGATGGGTCGGTCACATTCACGCAACGCGTTAAGAATCTTGAAAGCGTTCGACTTCTCCCAATTTCTTTTGGTCTTCATCCGTACTTCAAGGTTCCCCATGCCTTGAAGGATCAAATTCGTTTTGATTTTCCTGGTGGCAACGAAATCGAAGCACAGGTTGCAGACTGGTCCCAGGATAAAACCCTATCTCTCGCCAACCCACGTCTAAAGCATCCCGAGAAAGATCTGCGCGTCGTGATCCCTCAACTCGGTACCCTTATTTTAAACGCGTCCGCGGAATATCAACATTTCTGGATTTGGTCCTTACCGGAACGCGATTTTGTGTGTATCGAACCCGTCATGCGTGACGTGGGAGGACTCGTTTCTAACCCCGAGTGGCTCAAGCCACACGAGACATTCTCAGCGCACCTCACGATTCGTTTAGAGAAATAGCCAGAACAGTCCTGCTGAGAGCAGCAAAAACAGGGCCCAAACCATCACTCGCGTCTGACCTGAATACTGTGGCTTTAAGAACCGATCGAACCGGATCCATTGAATCAGTAAGAGAAGCTCAATCAAGAAAAATGAAATACCGCAAAAGAGCGAGGGTTTCGCGCGAGATGGGATCATCAAAGCAAAATGCACAGCCGCCAAACCACCTGCTAGATATACGAACCGATGGAGCGACTTCCACCATGAACGGATACGGTGCTTAATCGCTTTGATGGACGTGACAGCGAGCACTCCAAGAATCAAGAAAGCGCCTAGCAAAGTCACCATCCCGACTATATCTCT
>CAZRDS010000016.1:8108-13617 GCA_964598895.1 uncultured Gammaproteobacteria bacterium
TCCATCTGGTGAGATCGCCCAGGACACCTTCGCTGAATAAGTACCCAATGAAAGAGCTGTAGATGAGCGTGAAGAAAAACGCGGAAATCCCTAAGGCTTTTTTTGCTCGCTGAAAAGGAACTTTTCCTGGGAGCATCGGAAAGACTTCATAGAGTGGGCTCGGGAGCAGGCTCAGATACAAAAAAATACCTGCCAACATTCCATATAGCACGAAGGGAGGTTGCCCCCACCACAACCCAAACGGTCCTGAAAATGAAGTCGGTACAGCGATAGCGAATCCAATCAAACCCGCGAGGAAAGCAGCACAGCCATAGACAACCGCGCGGATGAATTTCATAGCCCTTGCTCTACTTTTTCTAATTGCTTGTCCCACCAAGCTCGTACGGCTTCCGTATGAACGTCTGGGCCCGCCTCACGTAAGAACGCAATCTTTTCTTTAAACAAGGCACGGTGTTTTGCGAGATTTGCTTCGCTCTTTAATGCCCACAGATCCAACTTCAATCCCTCTTTCATAATGCGTTTGATCTTGTTTGGATCTAGGTAGCGATTCGCTGATTGATCGAAGTCGATTGGATGTACCGTTGCCGTCTTAAAGATTCTCTTCGCCAATATTTTGACTCGATCAACGCGTGTTTGCTCACAAAAAACAACTACCTTACCCAACTTGATTTGCTTCTGTTCCAGCACATCTCTCAGATATAAAAAGTTATCCAACGTCGACAGGGATTTTTGTTCAAGCACGATCTTCCAGTGCTTCGTATGCGTTTTGACCGCTGGTCGCTGCATGAGTAACTTGAACGCCCTCGCCATTTCCTGCGCCTCCGTTCGACGGTACGGTTTTAGCATGTCGGTCTTCCCGCCAGAGAACAGGATCACCGGGTTCCAAACCCCACTTTTGGTGCACATCTCAAACGCTGTATTAAAAATGGTCCGCAAATAAATCTCATAATGTTGATCTTGCAGAATATCCTTTGGAATCCCATAACCAAGGACAACGAGGCACATACTCCCCGGCTCTGCTTGTGGGTGTTTTGTGGTCATATCGTCATGATAGTCAAAGATCTCTATTTAGACTATCTCCTTCTTTCAGGAGAGCTCTTTCTCGGCAATCATCGAGCGGTGTACCTTATGATGAGTATGCACCTCTTTATTGCGATCGCTGGGAATATGGGCGTGGGGAAATCGACCCTGACAGGACTCCTCGCGCATACCTTGGGCGCGACGCCCTATCTTGAGCCTTCTGTCGAAAACCCCTATCTCGCTGATTTCTACAAAGACATGGAGCGTTGGGCCTTTCATTCGCAGATGTACTTTTTAGGACGTCGACTGAAAGACCACGCAAACGTGATCGCGAGCGACGGGATTCTCATTCAGGATCGAAGCCTGTATGAAAATGCTGATATTTTTGCACGCCATCTCTACGAACGTGGCGCAATCTCAGAACGGGACTGGGCAACCTATCAGGAAATCTATCAAACCGCTGTCCGCCTCCTTCGTCCACCCGACCTCGTCATCTATCTGCAAGCATCCGTCCCCTCTCTCGTCGAGCGCATCGAAAAACGTGGACGTTCCTTTGAACAAGCAATCAATCACGACTATCTCCACGGGCTGAACACCCTCTACGAAAACTGGTCGCGTGAATTTTCTCTTGCTCCGGTACTCACCATTCCGACGGAGGAGCTCCACTACCTAGAGGATCCAAAAAGTTACGACCAGGTCCTTCACCTGGTGAAGGACCATCTAGGTGGATTGCCCGTCCCACTCACCTCAGCCATGCATTTTGAGCCGCAACTGACCGTTTAGGGAGCGCATAGCCACAACCAGCACTCGTCTGTATGATAGAGCTGTATGACTACCAAAACCCTCGCCGCAGCCGCCATCGCGATCGTATTCGTTCTGGGAGCTGGATATCTGGTCTATATGGGCCGACCCGTCATGAAGTTGCAGAATTCCGCGCCTCAAACAACGACGTCGACCGTCCCCGCCGCGCTGAATACAGCCCCTGAAACACCCACTGCTTCATCGACTCCAGAAGCCGTCATGACCCAACCTGCTGTAAAACCCACTAACATTAAACCTACCCCAGTAACAACAAAGCCGAGCCCTACGCCCGTTGCAACTCCTGCGCCTACTCCTACCCTAGCGCCTGCCCCAACCCCAGAACCACAACCAGCGCCTAACACCTTCACCCTCGCTGATGTCCAAGGCCACAATACAGCTGCGAACTGTTGGTCTATCGTTCAAGGAAACGTCTACGATCTGACAACTTGGATTTCACGCCACCCAGGTGGTCCAGGGCCTATTATCGGCATGTGCGGAACCGATGGAACGGCACGTTTTGAAGGTCAGCATGGAAATTCCCGCAGCCCACGTGCAGCGCTTGTCCTCCTCAAAATTGGAACCCTTCGTTAAGCCAAGCCTTTATGAATCTTGCTGCACGTATTCTTTTACGCTGGGCTTGGGTTGGACTCTTCCTCTGGTTCGGAACACAACAGCTCCTTCATCCTGCCGCCTGGGTAGGACTTCTTCCTGAGTGGACGGGCTACATGCCGATCCCCGGTGAAATGTTGATTCAACTCAACGGCTGGCTAGAGGTCTGTTTGGCGATTGCTCTTCTTCTTGGTTGCTACACGCGTTTTGCTGCAGCCGTTCTTGCTGTTCATTTATTTGGAATTGCCATTTCCGTCGGAGGCGCGACTGGCGTCCGTGATGCAACGCTCTCCATGATGGGCATCTCTCTCGTCTTAGGTGAACCGGATACTTGGACGTTAGATGCACGTTTCCGTAAACAAACGTATTAAATAAGGGCAGAATGGGTATGCGTATCACGGTCGTCACTCCTCTCTATCCCCCAGACTTAGGAAGATTAGCGACCCATACAAAAGAGCTCAGCAAACGACTTGCCAAGGAACACCGGGTGACGCTCGTTGCGTATGGCGAACTTCCAGAACAGGTCTCGGGTGTCATCGTGCGTGTCGTCTCGAAACAGTTACCCATCATCCTTCGGCTCTTCCATTTTACAGTTCGACTCTGGCAAGAGAGTAGAAACAGCGATTGTTTATACGTGGGCGATGGCGCTTCCGTTGGACTACCCGCACTTCTTGTTGGACGATTGCGTAGAATCCCCGTTATTCGTTTCATGCTAGACGACGAAGCCCGTGAACGAGCGGAGCGGTCTTTGTATACCGGAATCCCAGAAGAGACGTTCGCCCAAATCCGGAAACTCAGTTTCAAACTGCGAGTAATTCGTGCCCTGCAAAATTGGATCCTACGACGAGCAACTCGCGTCATTGTTCCTTCTACTTTTTTTAAAGACGTACTCGTACAAGTCTACCATCTCCCCGGCAAAAAGCTGACGGTCGTGCCGTTCCCCACTGAAGCTCCCCAACTTCTTCCATTTCCGATTCCACAGAATCCACTGCAATTATTTACACATAGTCCACTAAACTTTTTCAGTGGGGTAGAGCCTCTTTTGCATGCGCTCGCTGCTCTCAAAAAACAATTCCCAAACATAAAGCTCGTCATCGCAGATACCGGTGCAGAGATCGAACGTCTCAAACAACAGGCAGAAAAGCTCGGACTTGGCGCGAACGTCGATTTTCTCGGCTCCATTTCTCGGGCAGAGTATTGGTATCTTCTACAATCTTCCAGTCTTTTTCTCGTAAACCAGACTTCTGTAAATAATGCCGACCCGATCTATCAAGCGTATCGGGCTCACATTCCTGTTATCGCTTCGGATATCGCCTGTCATCGTGAAGCAGTACGGGATAAAACAAGCGGCTTGCTTGTTGAATCAACGGATGTATCCGCCCTCACAACAGCCATCACACAGCTCTTGCAAGATGCAGAGCTACGCGCAAAATTGATTTCGGGTGGCATGCAGGTCCTTACCGCGCGTGGTGATTGGGACGAACACACGCATCGGATCATTTCTTTGGTATGACACAGCCCCTCCAAACACATGACTGGCAGGCGTATTGTGAGCAAGAGCTCGCCCTCATCAACCCTATCCTCGCGCGTCTTGGATATGCGCTTGAAGAAGCGCAGGTACATATCGGCGGAGAACGTTCTGTGATTAGCGGGAATAAACTCGTCCTCCTTGGATATCGTCTTTCTGATAAAAAACGAGTGGTCGTCAAAGCGAGCAGTCACCCACAAGGCAAACAAGAGATTCAACATGCTCGTACCTGCCGTGTCCTTCTGAACGATATTCATTTCGCGCATAAGCTGTTTCTTTCACCAGAAGAGCTGCTTTGGCACGAAGAGTCTGACTGCCTCATTTCGATCAGCGAATTCATTGAACAAGAACGCTCATTCCTTGAACGTTCGTTTGAAGAACAATTTTTTCTTGCCCTAAAAACATTTGAGCTCCAAGAAAGTGCGCATGCCACCACCTACGAGCATGCCCACATGATCGGCAACACCTTCGGAATCTGGACCACCGCCACCTACCTTCAAAAATTTCGTGAGTACAAAGAAGAGACGGGTAATCGCCTCACAAAAGCCGAAGAAGTTCTTCAGACTCACCAAGAACGAATAACCCAGTATCTTGGCTTTCTGACACATACCGATTTTGTTCCGCACAATATTCGTGTCGTTGGGCGTGAAATTTATCTACTCGATCATTCTGCCATTCGCTTTGGCAATAAATACGATGGCTGGGCGCGTTTTCTCAACTTCATGTTGCTGTACCATCGTCCACTTGAACAAGCTCTCGTGACCTATGTAAAAGAGAATCGCACCCCTGAAGAATCAGAAGCGCTTCGTCTCATGCGCGTCTTCCGCTTAGGAGAATTGATTTGGTACTATGTGCGACGCCTCAAAAAAACAACCGGTCATCTACACGAACTCGACGCCGCCCGCGTGTCTTTTTGGACAGATGCGTTAGAAGCTCTCCTTGCCGAAGAAGAGCTACCAGATGCACGAATTCATGCGTATCAGACCCTGCGAGATACGCTCCGCAGCGAGGAAGAAAAACAACGTCAACGAGGACTTCACTAGCCGTTACGCGAGCTCCTCTAAGCGCAGAACCCAGTCAGTATATTCGTCTACCAAGGGATGTGACCACACTTCTTTCATCGCCGCAAGAAGTGTGCGCTCGAACCAGATTTTGGACTCACGTCCTCGGTTAAATACTTTCCAAATCTCCACGCCCTGCGCCGCATGCGCCGCACACAGGCTCTCAAGGTTGTGGATTTTATCTGCGATAGAAATCGCCTTGACCGCCTCTGGAGCTACGCGAACAGCCTCAACATACTTCTTTTTACGCTCCTCCCAGACAAGGCTCTTGTCTTCGGTGAGTGGTCGCACAAGATCAACCACTTCTTGCCCGAGAATTTGAACAAGTTGTGCCTCCGTCACAACCGTGTCTTCGAGCACATCGTGCACAATCGCCGCAGCAAGAACGATGTCAGAAAAACCATAATGCGCAAGCTTGAGCGCCGTCATGAATGGATGGATGACGTAGGGAGAGCCGCTATCTTTACGTGTCTGCCCGTTGTGCGCGACG
>CAZRDS010000016.1:13627-17159 GCA_964598895.1 uncultured Gammaproteobacteria bacterium
GAAGGTCAGGACGGATGTTTCCATAACTAGGCCTTCCAAAGTGGTTGAAAAACCTCTTCTTGCATGACTTGTGCGATGCGGTCCCAGTCATACGAACGCAAGACCATGGTACGCGCTTCTTCTGTCACACGTTGCACTTCTTCTGGATGCGCTAGAATCCACTTCACCGCTTCAGCGATTTGCTCCGGAACGTCTTTATCAACCGCCCAGCCCGTTGTTTGCTTGTCCGGATTCCGTTTCGCGTCAAACAAGAAATCTGCAATGCCACCTTCTTGAGTCGCCACAACCGGCAAGCGTGAAGCCATGGCCGAAAGGAAGGCATTCCCCAAGCCCTCTGAACGACTTGGTCCCACAAAAATATCGGCCGTTTTTCGATAGGCTGTCACTTCAGAACGCTCAACGCGCCCTACAAATGTGACACGGTCCGTTAGATTGAGTTGTGCCGCAAGTTCTTTCAACGACATTTCTTCCGGACCATCTCCTACGATCACAAAACGTACATGGGACGGGAGAAGCAAAAGGGCTCGAATCACCGTGTCGAAACCTTTTTGCACCACGAGACGTGCGGTATTCATTAAAAACACATCCCCTGGTCGTTTTTCGAGTTTGAGCTTGAGACGCTCAACCTCCGCTTCCGAAGTCTCTTCGTGCAAATCTTTGGGATTTGCCCCGTTGCGAATAATCTTAAGTGGGCCAGTGAAATTTCTTTTTCGTGCCCACTCACCTAAAAAGGTTGAAATTGCCTGAACCACACTTGCCTGAGTAAAGGCGCGCGTGAAGAAGGGCCAGAGTGGCCGCATTGTTCGTTCGATCTGTTCCGGTGGATCTCCCTCCTGCAATGTCAGCACATAGGGAACATCTTTATGAAGGAGCGAGAAGAGCGCTGCCGGAACGCCGGCCGAATGTGCCATCATAGCCCAAATCGCGTCGTATTTATAGATACGGTGAAGTCGGCAAGCTTTCCAAGCAGCCAAAAATTGATACAGCGGTTTGTTCAGATCAAGTGGCCACTTCCCGAGATCTTCAAAGGAAGGTTTTGTCGCCTGCGTAATCCCGATACGGTGAACCAGGACATTCCCTACCTGCTCTTCTGTTGGTAATAATGTATGATAACGAAGCGTAACCAAATGAAACTCAATCTGAGAGGCATCGATCCGGTCCGTGATCTCTTTCAATGCAACCTCTGCTCCACTCACCGCATTCGGATAATAGGCGAGCGAAAAAATCAGGACACGTTTCTTCATAAATAAGTTCGATTCTTAGTTTCGTTTCGCTGCCTTAATCTCTTCAATATATTCTTTTAGTGTTTTTGTCTGCCTCCAACCGAGCGCAGAGATCTTCGTCGAATCAATCAGCGAGCGTTCACGTGTGCTAGCTGTTTGCGGCAACATTATCACTTCCCCTCCAAAAAGCGCTGCGACTTCCAACAGTGAATAATCATCCGTTGAGGAAATGCCATACCCATCTCCTTCCCCTTGTTCACTCGCACGAATAATTCCTTCCACCGTGTCTGCAACGTGAGTAAAGGCACGTCGCTGCGTTCCTGGTGAACGAACCGTCAGCGGTTCGTTCTTTAGATATTTCTGCCGAAACGTTTCGATGACAGTTCCATGCTGATCTACCGAACGCTCTCGTGGACCATACACATTATAGAAATACACGATGACATAGGGGAGCTCATACCAACGCGCATAATTGTTGATCAGGTCACAGATTGCTGCCTTCGCCCACGTGTACATCGCAAGATCACGCCCCGGGACCCCATCCTCTCTCGGACCAACCGCTTTTGTTGAAGATCCTGAGTAAACAAGTTTACACTTGTGCTTCCGCCAAAACTCAAGCACCGCGAAGGTGCCCTCCATATTTAAATCCCAGACAAGTGCTGGCTCTTCAAGACTTTTGGCGACGCGAGCGTATTCCCCCAGATGATAGATCACGTCTGGCCGCTCTGGAACGAGCTCATCAATCTTCTTGGTATGGCCTTCACGATACTCCACCCCGGACACATGATTCTCTTTGGAACCTGTGAAGTAGTTATCGAGTGAAATCACGCGATACCCCTCCTGCACGAGACGCTCACACAAATGAGAGCCGACAAAACCCGCTCCTCCCGTAACTAAAGCCAATTTTTGTGCAGAATGTTGCATATGTGAAGGATAACGGGAGGCGATAGAATGGTCAAAGAGCTCCGAACGGGAGAATCTGCTAAGCTTGAAGCAGTCTATGCAGATCAAAGAACTCGGACACGTCGTCCTATTTGTGAGCAACCTCGAACGCTCTGCCAACTTCTATCGCGAAACACTAGGCTTTCGAGAGATTTCGCGCATGCCTGGTGCCGCCGCCTTCTCTTCGGAGCGCACCCACCACGAGCTACTCCTCTTAGAGGTTGGGGGAACTCCCGAACAAAACAAGCAGGCAAAGCCTGGTCTCTACCATATCGGTTTCAAAATCGGTGATTCACCAGAAGAAGCCCGTGCCGTCTATAAAGAATTACAAACCAAAGGGGTCACGATTACCGGCACGGCGGATCATACGGTCACCCACAGTATCTATATTCTCGACCCAGACGGAAACGAACTCGAGCTCTACGCAGATGTTTCAGACGCCTGGAAAACGAATCCACAGGCCGTCATGGCCCCCACAAAATACCTATCACTCGAGTAGCGCTCTAAAGTCCTCCTACATCCATCCAGACGAATGCCGTTTCCGTGTCCGCATGGAGCATGAGTGTGTGTTCCGCTTCTATTCTGGCCTGATCCCCTGCCAAGAAGGGAATTCCATTTACCGATATACTCCCTTTTTCCACGTACAGAAACGCGCCACGTCCCGCTTCAAGCGCGTAGACCTGTTCATGTCCTGCTTCAAATTCTGCGAGAAAAATTGTAACGTCGGCAGATAGGTGCAAGACCTCCCCCATGGTCGATTGGAGACCACGGGAGTAAGAACATTTTTTTCGAGATAAGAAAAATCTTTTTGCTCGTAACTTGGCTCAAGTCCTTCTTTCTCAGGCAAAAACCACAACTGGAATAAATGCACCGGTTCATCCCCGAGATTCTTCTCGGCATGAATAACGCCAGTCCCGGCTGACATCCGCTGAATCTCCCCGGAGTTTATTGTTTTTTGGTTCCCCATGCTGTCCCGATGCGTGAGCGTTCCTTCTCGCATAATGGTCACAATCTCCATGTTCTCATGCGCATGATCATCAAAACCCGAATACGCGTTAATCGTATCATCATTAAAAACCCGTAACACTCCGAATTGGATATTCGTCGGATCAAAATAGTTCGCAAACGAAAAAAGATGATAGGTTTTTAGCCACTCGTGTCGTGCAAGATGGCGTTTACTCGCCGGAATCTGGGTGATCATAGAAAAAAGGTTTTATGGGTGTTGTACGAGGGCGTTACGTCGCATCTTGTTCCAGCGTTGATAGGCTATATAGACCAAAATGAGCACTATCCCTCCAAATAAGTTCAGCATCAGATCATTCGCCGTATCCGGACCGTCCCCCAAGCGATGCGAATGAAAAAAGTAA
>CAZRDS010000017.1:0-11519 GCA_964598895.1 uncultured Gammaproteobacteria bacterium
CACAGTCCCCTGCTCTACCGCTGAGCTACCTCGGAATCTACATCAGTAAGATGCGGGTGCAGTCTAACAATCAGAATTTTTTGTGGCAAGGGGCAGGGTGAAATTGACCTCAAGGGACCAGAAACTGATCCATTAGGGTCACGGGGGATTCGTTGGTATCGCTTTAGATCAAGCGTTCCGAACAGGCTCCCCATAAGCCTAGAAGAGTGTTAGTGACCACACCGGAGGTGACGATAGGCGTCACTCTCTACTGCCGGCGGGCAGCGATCGACGGGGTGAGCCGTCGTGCTGACCGTCTGCATGACCTGGGCCCCGCGGCAGCAGGCCCTTTCGAGCCGCCTCATGGCCTCACGCGCCGCCAGCTCTTCAGCCGTGGGCTCGTGCCGCACCGGGCGAGAGTGACGCTCGTGACCGTGGTGGCGCCCGTCTGAAGACGTCGTCTCCGCGGTTCCGGCATCGCTCTCGGGAGTGGCAGGCGCCTGTCCGTCATCGATGACGGATGCGGCATCCTGCTCCACCGCCGGTTGAGCGGCTGTGGAAGCATCCTCCGTTTCGACGTTGTTCACGTCGGGCAGAGGGGCCGCGTCCGGGATGGCCGCGTCGCTCGAGGAGGCCGCCGATGACGCATCGAAGGCCACCTGCGTGACCCCCGCGTCCGTGATCGCCGTGGTTCGACGAGGCGGCGGGCTGCTCGTGAGTGCCACCCCCACCGCGATCGTGACAGCGGTCATCGCGATGAAGCCCAGAACTGCGAGCAGCACACGCATGCGCCGGGAGAGACCGCTCGGTTGAGGGGTCTGCACCAGCATGACCGTGCGATCGGAGGGACCGGGTACGTCCAGATCCGGTTCGCTCGTGATCGCCTCCTCCTCCGCCGTAGCGGCGTTGAGGTCTACCCTTCCCGTTTTGGGCGGGTTGGGGGTCGGCGTACGCGGCGCTTTGATACCCGCGAGGGCATCCAAAAGCGCGACGAACTCGCTCGTGGAGGTGAATCTCCGCTCCGACTGAGGATCGAGCCCGCGCTCGAGAAGTTGACGCAGGAGCACGAGTTTGGGTTCATCCTTGTGCATCCACTCCGGAAGCTGGCTCATCCAGAAGGCGAGCGCGCCGGGCCTCTCCATCTCCTTGCGGATGTCAGCCATGAGCTGCCAGCCCTGAGTCTTCCCCTTGGAGTGATCGAAGGGCAGAAAGCCCGTCACGGCCTGATAGATGACGACGGACAGGCTGTAGAGGTCGTCGAGCGGCCCGAGTTTCTCGTTGCCTGACGTCTGGCGATAGGACATGTAGCCGGGGGTGCCGAGCACCATACCGACCTTTGTCTGAGCCATCGTTTTGGCCGACCTCTCACCGTGGTGGCCTGCGATGCCGAAATCGAGGATCACCGGAACGAGCTCGCCCCCATCCATCCGAAGGAAGATGTTGGCGGGCTTGATGTCGCGGTGGAGGATACCCTTCTCGTGCGCGCGGCACAGGGCGTGCGCGATAAGGCAGACAATCCTGAGAAGCTCATCGAGCGTCTCAGCGATGTAGACCCCGAAGCGTTCGAGGTGTTGCTCGAGGTCATGACCATTGAGCAGCTCCATGACCATGTAGGCCACATCGTGCTCATAGCCCGTATCGAAGATGGAGACCACGTTGGACCCTCTCATCTCCGCCGAAACCCTCGCCTCACGACGAAAGCGGTGCACTTCAGGACCATCCTTGGTTCCGTAGAGCACCTTGATCGCGACCTTGACGGCCGCCCTGCCTGAGAGCCGCCTGTCTTTCCCGACGTAGACATCCCCCATCCCCCCTTTCTGGAGGATTTCTTCGACCTCATACCGGTCACCGAACACGGTGCCCGCAGGGATCACACGGGGCGGTTCTACGTACGCATCCGGATCATCCGGAATCGGTTCACTCGGATCGCTCATGACATGTCCCCTCTGAGTCCGTCGTACTCGACGTCTCGTCTATTGTTCAGTGTGGTCAGTTGTTAAGGTACGTTCCACCATGGATCGCACCCTGTCGTTTAGAAGAAATATGGTATTTCATCCAAAAGACAGAGTGCGATTAAGCCGTATCATAACGAACCGGCTCGGAATGGAACAGGAAATTTAACCAGATTTAGCCATTTTTGTCAATGTTTTGTGACGTTCCGTAGATACTGGGGTACAGAAAAACCGCTAAAAAGCGGTTTTTCTGCGTGTGGACAGTTTTTAGTAGTCTGCCAAGCGCTTCACTAATGGATGTTGCTGGATCTTTTCCAAGGCTTTCGCTTCGATCTGACGGATACGTTCACGCGTCACATCAAACTCTTTTCCAACTTCTTCGAGGGTGTGTCCAACGCCGTCCGTGAGCCCAAATCGCATCTCGAGAATTTTCTGTTCGCGTGGGTTCAAATCTTTGATGATCTGTTGCACGTAGTCCTTCAAGAGTTCAAGCGCTGCTGCACGGTCTGGCGCCACGTTTTTAATATCTTCGATGAAGTCTTCGAGCGATGAGTCTTCTTCGTCGTCACCGACTGGCGTTTCAAGCGACACGGTATCCTGCGAAATTTTGATGATGTGGCGCACTTTGTCGACCTCCTGTCCCATTTCCGCGGCGATTTCTTCTGGCAACGGTTCGCGACCAAGCTCCTGGATGAGTTCGCGTTCGATCTGTTGGAACTTGTTGATCGTTTCCACCATGTGCACTGGAATACGAATCGTGCGTGACTGGTCTGCGAGGGCGCGCGTGATGGCTTGGCGGATCCACCAGGTGGCGTAGGTCGAGAATTTAAATCCTTTGCGATATTCAAATTTCTTGACCGCACGGAATAATCCAATATTTCCTTCTTGGATCAAGTCGAGGAGCGAGAGTGACTTTCCAGTAAACTTTTTCGCAATCGAAACAACAAGACGTAAGTTCGCTTCGATCAAGCGGCGTTCTGCTTCTTTTTCTCCGCGTTCCTTCCGTTTCGCGAGAGCCACTTCTTCCGCACCTGTAAGCAGCGGGATTTTTCCGATCTCACGCAAATACACCTGAATCGAGTCAGCTGTGAGTTCAAGGGGATCAATCTTCAACTGACGTTCATCTGCGCTGTGCAGACCCTGCAAAATCGTCATGCGCTCTTTGTTGCGACCAAGCAACCCGTCTTTTTGTTCGACCCAGCTAATACCGGCCGCATCCAAACGATCGACAAAGCCTTCGAAGACATTAATATAATCTTCGACCTCAGAGAACGCGAACACGATTTCTTGCTCCGTGATAAAGCCACGTGAGCGAGCTTTTGCGAACAGCTTCTCAAGCGCTTCAGGAGAAGGGGGCTTGGATTTCACGTAGGGCCCGCGCGGAACATGAACGACTTTATTCGCAGGCTTGGCAGACTTTTGAGATTTTGCAGAAACAGGAGCTGCTTTCGCAACCGCGTGAGTCGGCGCTTTCTTCAAAATGACGGCCTTGGCAGGAACTTTTTTGATGGGTGTTTTCTTGGCAGCGAGTTTCTTTGCGTCAGAGGCGGCCTTGCGCTTTTTGAGCGAGGGCGTGGAGGTATGAAAAACGTGCTTCACCTTCGAAACGAGCTTCTTTAAAGGCATACCACGAATGGGGTTAGTGGAGATCTTGGAACTGCCGCATGAGATCAGCGATCGCGGCTTGATCGCCAATACGCTCGGCTTGCCGCATGGCTTCTTCTAACAAGCGTCGACGCTGGGTCAAACGCTCCGATCGCACACTCGCGACCAACGCACGGACAGTGCGTTCTAGAGAAGCAGCGGTTTGAGTTAAGAGGTCTTGTTCCGCTAAGAAAGCGGCTGCTTCGAAGGCATCTCGTTCTTCGGAATCCAGTTCCGAAGGGAGGGAAAGAGGAGAACCGGCTCGTAGTCCGGTGTGTGTTGAACCTTGAATTTGAGGCAAATTATAGGCTGCAACCAGCTTTTCGTAAAGAGACGCATGCGCCGGAATTTCAAATTCTTCCGGTTTCCACTGAAGCGTTCCTTGGAAAAGCGAAAAAATGGCCGGATTCGCCAGTAAAGCACCCAATAAGAAGCGCTCCTGTTCGAGCGAGCGGGATGGCCCTGCTTTGGGTTTTGGAGGCTGTTTTGGGAGAACAGCCGCCGCTGGCTGCATGGCTGTTTGGACCTTGGCGGCTGCCGCGGTGCGTTGCAGCGCTTCCCGGAGCGAGGCTTCCCCTACCCCCAAATCCTGAGCTAAACGCTGAATCCAGCTATCCCGTTCGACCGGGTCAATGATCCGACGGATTTCTGGGAGTAGTTCCTGCGCAATCCGCTTTTTTCCTTCTGGCGTGTGTAGCTCTTTCTCGTGGATAAAAGCCTGCGCGTAGAGCCAGTCCATGATGCTCACTGCCGACTGAATCGCCGTTCGCCAAATAGCCACATCTTTGCGCACGGCATCATCCGGGTCTTTGCCGGCGTCTGGGGGCAAGGTAATAATCTTGATTGAAAAATCTTGCGTACGCGCAAGGTCGAGCCCGCGGATGGTTGCGGTGCGGCCTGCACTGTCTGCATCAAATGCAATCGCAAGATTGGTGGTGAAACGCTTCAACAGATGCAACTGCTCCGAGGTCAGCGCGGTACCACTGCATGCCACGACATTCGTCACACCAAATTGATGCGAGGACACCACGTCCATATTGCCTTCGACAAGCACCGCTAAGTCAGCGCGACGGATTTCCGCCTTCGCTTTATCGAGTCCATATAAAACCCCCGACTTACGATAGACCGCTGTTTCTGGGGTGTTCACGTACTTCGCTTCCTTCGCATCCGCCTGGAGCACACGTCCAGTGAATCCAAGAACATTCCCTTGTACATCGAGAATCGGAAACATCAAACGATCACGGAAACGATCATAGACGCCCTCTCCGCGTTCGCGCTTAGAAACAAGACCTGCGCGCAAAAGCTCGTCTGGGGTGACGTCTTTTTTGAGCAGCGCATCGGTGAGCGATTGCCAACCCTCTGGAGCGTAGCCGATTTTGAACAGGTCCGTCGTCAGTTCATCAACGCCTCGTTTCTTGAGATACGCACGGGCATGCTCGGCTTGCGGAAGCGTTTGGAGCGCTGATTGAAAGAATTTCGCCGCCAGCATGTTCACCTCATGCAAGCGATGGCGATCACCAGACTGCTTCGCATCATACTCAGGCAAGATGACCCCGGCTTTCTGTGCCAAAAATCCTAACGCCTCCCGGAACTCCATTCCTTCGATTTTTTCGATGAACGTGAAATGGTCTCCGCCTTCGTTACAACCAAAGCAACGCCAACTCTGACGGGTTCGCGAAACGAAGAACGAAGGTGAGCGTTCATGGTGAAACGGGCAGCACGCCTTAAAGGCCCCGCTACCTGCGGGTTTGAGTGTCACATATTCCCCCACCAAATCGACAATATCGAGGCGGGTTTTGATATCAGCAGCGGAGTCCATGGGAGCGAAAAGCAAAACGATCACTCAGAACGTAGCATAGCCGCAAACGAGACGCACGACACGCCTCCTCTGGCCAAGAAAAGAATATTCTGTTATAAACGCTCCGCAACTGAGGTCGATTAAGTTCGACCAGAAAGGGCGACCGATGCGACGGTTGAATAAAGATGAGGTACGGGACCTGAAGCTCGGGGTCCAGGCGGCGTTCTTCGCCGTCAAGCACGGGATCCTTCCCGCGTTCGCCATGCCGCACGGGCAGGACCAGAGGGAGGTGACCGATTACCTGCTGAAGGAGATCCGGATCATGCCGAGCAAGGACCGGACGACGCCGTGGTCGGTGGTCGTCAACGTGGATGGATTCGAGCTCAGCCTGAACGAGCGAGACAACATGCTCGCACCGAACAGCAAGGGCAACCGCTTCGTCGATGTGGTGGTGGTCCTGTTCCTCGCCAAGCTCGGCTGGACGTTCAACTTCCACGATCCGGTCTGGAGCACGCCGGAGCGGGTCACGCAGGCCAAGGGCCGCTACCGCGTCTACCACGATCGAGGCGGAGACAACGTGCTGTCGGGGATCGTGATGACGATGTTGAGGGCGTAGAAAGTCGACACGCGTAGCTCGCATGTCGCACGGCGCTGGGACCCCACCGTACTCAAACAGGGTCCCATTGTCGTATCTAAGGATAGATCGAGGGCTTGCTCTTTCTTGAAAAGAATAATAAGTTACAATCGTTCTCGCGTCAGGTTCGACGCGGACACACACGGACCAGGAGGTCCACATGCAACAGCTTCAAAGAAGGCAAGACGCATTCGAACAAGGCAAGGAAGAGGGCGACCAAGCGTATGCGGAGCGCATCCTCCTCGGAGTCGCCGCCATCGTCATGGTGCACCTGTTCCGGGCCGGGTATGAGCAGTGTCCGGTCGCAACCTCCGGCACGCTCCAGCGGATCTTCGTCGAGTGCACGGATACCCATGTCGTCGTGAAGAGCGCGGCCTGGTCAGACGAAGCCCTCGCCTGCTTTCCACGCGGGAGGGGTGAGATCATCCTCGGGACACGGCTCGACGAGTTCGAACGTCGTACGGTCGCCCTCACGGGCGCCCTTCTCACGGGCGTACTCGACCCTGGTGCGGACCTTCGCTTTTCGCTTCCGGGTAAGGAACCGGACAGCGTGGTGACGTTCGCCATCCGGCATGGCGGACTGGTCCAGCTCACGCCGTGGATCGAACGGCTCGAACTGTTCCCGAAGAGCTGAACGACAGCGGAGGACAACAGGCGTCGGGCGCGACCATCACCCTCGATGGACGTGCGCCCGACGCCTGGCTGCTTTTTACAAGATAGTCGTTTTACCAAACTAGCGCGCTCGTCCATGTCGCACGGGACGCTTCTTTTTTTCTACGGACGCACGTTCCTTATCTGGCAATGGACTCCCCTTTTCACGCTTTTTTATCTCCTTGTCTAAGATTGCGAGTTCATCGCGCAGAATCGCAGCCAATTCAAACTCTAAATTCAGCGCGGCCTTTTTCATTTCTTTCTCCTTTTGTTTTTTCACCTCCATCAAGCTGTGCGTCTCAGCGCCAAGTTCAAGCTTCAAAATCTCCTTCACATCACGTTCCGCCGACGATTCTAGACCAAGCATCGCAAGCACATCTTGGTGCGCCTTGCGGATCGTTTTCGGCGTAATATTATGTTCTTTGTTATAGGCCAGCTGTTTAGTACGACGTCGTTCTGTTTCCGCCAGTGCGCGATTCATCGAACCCGTCATGTTGTCTGCATAAAGAACCACTTGCCCACGCACGTTACGTGCTGCACGACCGATCGTTTGAATCAACGAAGTCTCGGATCGCAGGAACCCTTCTTTGTCTGCGTCCATGATCGCAACGAGCGAAACCTCCGGAAGATCCAGACCTTCACGCAGCAAGTTCACACCAACAATGATGTCATAGGTCCCTTTACGGAACTCAGACAAGATCTCCAAACGTTCCACGGTATCGATGTCACTGTGCAAATAGTTCACCTTGAACTTTCGTTCCTTCATGTACTCTGTCAGATCTTCCGCCATCTTTTTTGTAAGCGTCGTCACAAGGACACGCTCATCCCGATCGATCACAGGCTGTAAACGCTCGAGCAAATCCTGCACCTGACCCACATCCGACCCGCGAGGCGTTACTGGGCGAATCAGAATCTCTGGATCAACCAACCCTGTCGGACGAATCACTTGCTCCACGATCTGGGCAGAATTCTGCAATTCAAATGGTCCTGGAGTGGCCGATACGAAGATCACTTGCTTCATCTTCTGCTCGAGCTCACTGAATTGAAGTGGTCGGTTATCCGCCGCCGAAGGCAAACGGAACCCATATTCGATCAAGGTCGATTTGCGTGAACGGTCCCCTTCATACATGCCACCGAGCTGTGGAACGGTCACATGCGATTCATCCACGACCAATAAGAAGTCCTTTGGGAAATAGGAAAACAACGTATCCGGTGCTTCCCCGCGCGGCCTGCCAGACATAGGCTGAGAGTAGTTTTCGATCCCGTTGCAGTAGCCCACGTTTTCGATCATCTCGAGGTCGTAGTGCGTTTTGCGTTCGAGTCGTTCGGCTTCCAGTAATTTCCCATGCGATTCAAAATACTCGAGACGCTCTTTCAGCTCTTCGCGAATGCGTTTAATAGCTGCCTCACGTTCTGGCCCAAGTGTAATAAAATGTTTCGCTGGAAAAACCCAGAGATCTTGCTGTTCCTTTTCCGCCTTCTTACTGACTGGGTCGAGTTTCATGATCCGTTCCACAATCCCACGTGGAGATTCAATGCGATAAATCACCTCCTCGTTCGCCGGCATAAGCTCAAGCACTTCTCCCCGTGCGCGAAACGTTCCGCGGGTGAGGTCTGCATTCGTCCGATTGAATTGCATGGTGATCAAACGTTCCAACACCTGATCACGCGTCACATTTGAACCAACCTCTACATGTAAAACCGTTTTCTCATAGGCTTCTGGGGCACCAAGGCCGTAGATACAGGAAACAGACGCAACAATAATCACGTCCTTCCGTGTGAGGAGAGCCTGGGTCGCCGCATGACGCAAGCGATCGATCTCTTGGTTAATCATCGCTTCTTTTTCGATATAGGTGTCTGTACGCGCAATGTAGGCTTCTGGCTGGTAGTAGTCGTAGTAGGAAACGAAATATTCGACCGCGTTGTCTGGAAAGAACGAACGGAATTCGTTACACAACTGCGCCGCCAACGTTTTGTTATGCGCAATCACAAGCGTCGGCTTTTGAATAGCCTGAATCACGTTCGCAATGGTGAACGTTTTTCCCGTACCGGTTGCTCCAAGCAGCGTCTGGAATTGATCTTTTTTTTCAATCCCTGCGATCAATTGTTTGATCGCTTCTGGCTGATCTCCGGACGGCTGATAAGCGGATTTGAGAACGAATTGAGACATGTCTCTATGCTACAGGGATCAGCTCAACAAGCCAATGGAATGGAATTCATTATTTTGCTCATCTGAGCCAAAAAGCTGCTTTTACACACCCAAACGATGGACAGAAATTGAGAAAAAAGCTATATTATCGCGTTAACTCGAGTAAGCACCTGCTCGAGTAGGACAAGGCCTTTGGGGCCAGATGTAGGGATTTGGTGCAGAATGTCTACGGAGGACACTGTGTGGAACTTGCGAGGACACTTCGGAGAGCTCGGATGGGGCTGGCGCCTGACCATCGGCACGCTGGTGGTGATCGGCGTCAGCCGGCTGGGATGCATGGGCGTCAAGGGGATGGCGACTGACTACGCGCAGTTCACCAACACCACGACGCCGCGGTCCGTGATTCACAACACGCGCGACCTGGTGCACGAGGCGACCGGCGAGAACGATGACAACGCCGACGCCGGAGCCCAGATCACCAACCTGCAGACGCAGCTCCGTGACGAGCAGGTGGCGCACCGCACCGACCTGGCGCGCGCGGTGGCCGCCGAGCAGTCCAGCGCCCAGTGCGCGCTTCGCATCACCCAGATCGAGCAGGAACGCCCGACCGAGGCGGTCTGCGCCCAGCGGGTGGCGAGCTACTTCAACACCTACTGCACCTGCGCCAACGCGCGCGCGACGGTGAACATGCACTGACCGCCTCAACGCGGCCCAGGCACTGACCGCGCAGCCCCGCTGCGCATGAACCTTCCGACGTACGACAACTCACCCCCTCGGACGAACTGAGCCGAGGGACCTGCCAAGAGCGTGCAGGGAGTCAGCGGCCACCACCGCAACTCCCGCACGCTCGATGCATTTTTAAAGCGCTTTGCATTTTTATACCTCCAAAACATTGAAAAATCCGGTCATTCTGTTACACTCGCGCGATGCTGAATTGGAAAGAAGTTGCGAAGCCGCTCGTAGCGCTCGCCCCGATGGCAGATATGACCGATCTGCCGTTTTGTCTTATCTGTAAAGAACACAAAGCGCCAATGATGTTTCGTGAGATGGTGTCGTCGGAAGCTGTCGTCCGCATGAATCCGAAGACGCTCCGTATGGCCGAATCAGACGATCGTGAACGCCCCCTCATCCAACAGATCTTCGGCAGCGATCCGCACGTCATGGCAGAGGCTGCGCGCATCATCGAAGAAAAATTCCATCCGGATGGCATCGACATCAACATGGGCTGCCCGGTCTACAACATCGTGCACAACTTTAATGGGGCGTCCTTGATTCGTGATCCTGAGCGCGCAACTGCGATTATCAAAGCCATGAAGGCCTCCGTCTCTGTTCCCATTAGCGTGAAGACGCGCTTGGGTTGGACAAAAGACACGGACTGTTTGGACTTCGTAAAAACGGTTGCGGACGCTGGCGCAGAGCTCATCTCCGTTCATGGTCGTACAAAAGAGCAGGGCTATAGCGGCGTTGCCAACTGGGATCGCGTAGGTGAAGCGCGTGCACAAGTGCCTCATGTCCCCTTTCTTGTGAATGGCGACATCACAACACCTGAACTCGCTAAGGACGCGTTACAACGTTCTGGAGCGGATGGCGTGCTGCTTGGACGCGGTGCGTTGGGAAATCCTTGGATCTTCCAGCGTATGGAAACGTATTTAAAAACCGGCGAAATTCTTGCCGAACCAACCTTCGCAGAAAAGATTGAAACGGTGCGTAAGCACGCACGCTCACAGGTAGACCATTATGGCGAACGGGGCTTGGTCAAGTTACGCAAACATCTTCCTTGGTATTTCAAAGGCGCAAGTGAGTTCAAAGAGTTGCGGAGTCGATTGGTGCGCATTCAAAGCTTGGCTGAACTGGAACAGATCTTAAATGAGCTAGGCGGAGAATAATAAAAGGGTATTCAAGAGATCCGCCTACGTGGTGGATCTCTTTTGAAACGCAAATGCCGGGCCACTCCAGAGGGAGCAGCCCGGCACGTGTTTCCTTGAGGTCTTCATCCACGCTCGGGAAACGAGCGAAACGAGGATGAGGCGTCAGAAGGACGCGGTGAAGGTGAAGCCGGGGTTGCCGGCGTGGGTGGGCGCGACCGTGATACGCGGCCGCGTGAGGTAGAACGAAGTGGCCGTCACGACGGTTGCCGTTCCTCCGACCACGAGGGCGATGTTCGCCCAGCGGCAGAAGTTGACGGAGTCGGCGTAGGAGCCGCGATCGACCCCGAGGGCCTGACCGGCGTTGGTCCTCACCATCGGCTGGTTGGAGGCGGTGCACAGAGCGCCGAGAACCGCGAAGCTCACGAGCCCGGCGACACCGACGCCGGCGCCCGCTCCGTGCAGCGCCCAGTTCAGGGTGCTGCGGTGGGGCGTCGTCGAGGCCGAGCCCTGTGCGAGCTCGTAGCGGCGGACGCTGGCGGTCAGGTCCGCGCGGAAGGCGACGGACAGCCGCCAGGCGGCACCGACGACCGTGAGAGCGTGGGCGGCCTGGACACGGCTCTGAAGCGCGGTGTCGAAGCTGTACGCGCGCCGCTCGATGTCGCTCATGAGGAACGTCGTCTCGACGACGGGCGTGGGGCCGACCGGGTGCGGAGGCACCACGGTCTGAGCGTTGCACGCGAGCTCCTGCGCCTGCGCTTCGAACGGCGCGCGCCGGGCGCCCGCCGTACCCCCGCTCAGGCAGCCCCGCCGCCCCCCGCCCCCCCCCCGCGCTGCGGGACCCTGC
>CAZRDS010000017.1:11529-17058 GCA_964598895.1 uncultured Gammaproteobacteria bacterium
TCTGGCTCCCGACCTCCTGCTCGAGCCGTCGCGCCGCGGCGCTCGGGTCAAGCAAGACGAGGGTGAAGGCGGCCCACAGGTGGGGAACCGCCTGCGCGAAGCGTCCGTTGCCGAACGCCTCGCTGCCATCTGCAAACTCCACGACGTAGCGCGTGCTCGCCGCGCCCGGGCGGCCGGGCTCGACGGGCGGGTGCTCGCGGCAGAAGGCCGTGATCCCGTCCGCGTCCGGCATGGCCGGCGCGGGCGTGGCGCTCGCCACCGGCTGCGCGACCGCAACCGACGTGGCGAGCACCAGCGAGAGGGCCATGAGGCACGAGGCAAACGTGGTACGGATCATGGGCAACGACCTTCCTGGTCTAGCTTGTGAGCTGACCGTGTTGATGAACCTTGGGTTGACGACACACTGAGCGATACAACTACCGAAGAACCCTCGAACGCTTCGAGAGTTATACCGCTCAGCATGCCAAAAGAACGTGCCATCTAAGCACCGTTTGCGCCTAGATTGACCGTAAAGTCTGACACATTTCCTTATTTTTGTCTAGATTAAGCCAATCTGAGGCCTAATTCTCCACCAATTCTGGCAAAAAGTTCTCTGGATTTACAGGAATTCCGCCCTGCCGGACCTCAAAGTGCAAGTGCGGGCCCGTCGATAACCCTGCCCCCTGGTCCCCTGGTTTTCCGCCAGAGTAGCCGATGACTTGGCCACGCTCTACATATGTATCGGGCTTCACCCCAAAGTGCGACAAGTGTGCGTAGACGGTCGCAACCCCGCCGGCGTGCACGATCATAATATAATTTCCGTATTGTTTTCCGGTTCGCGTCCACGCCACATAGCCACCTGCTGCTGCCTTCACTGGGGTACCTACGTTGGTCGGCAAATCGATACCCGGGTGTTCAAACAATCGACGGAACGGATAACTTGAATCATGGAACCGGGCAGAAATCCCTTTGCCTGGAGTAATTGGCCACTGGAACAAGACATCACCGCGCGCAAGTGTGTCATCCGATTGATTCAACTGTTCTCGCAAGCGATCTTGCAGATCTCGAATGGAGATCTTTTCTTCTTCCTGCTGACTCCGTAATTCTGACAAAATACGCTGGAACTCCGACTCTTTCTGATCCGTCGACGCGATCAGAGAAATCTTTGCCGAGCGCTCCCCTTCTAATGCCAATCGTTCACGCTCCAATGTCGCCTGCTGTTTCAGCAATTCGCTCCGACGATCATCTTGCGCTTTACGCGTGAGTTGCAATCCTTCCTTGGCCTCATGCAAGCGTTTAGCGGCAGCCACCGTTTCTTCTTGAACGCGTTGCAATTCATCTAATTGCGACACATACTCGGAAAGCGATGACCCGGTGAGCAGTGTTTGAAAAGGATGCACATCATCTGCCTGACGAATATGACGGAGGAGCTCCCCTAAGGCTGCACGACGTTTTTCAATCGCTTCACTTTCTAGCCGAATAGAAAGATCCAGCTGCTGAATCCGCACGACCGTTAGGTCCGCTTCTTGACTCGCTTTCTGAAAATCTAACTGCTTCTCTTGAATACGGTTCTCAAGAAGCGAGGCCTGGTTCTGAAGTGTGAGCGATTGCCTCTCTTGATCCGCGATCCGCTTACGATAGGCGCTGATCGTCCCATCAAGCTGTTTGATTTTTGTTTGACGCTCACTGACTTGGGATTGCAGATCATCCGCTTCTTGCTTCGCGGTTTGGCTGTCAGTGGTTGCAGCCGCATCATTGACCCCGTCTGTGGGCGCTTCCTGCGCTCGCACGGGTACAGCGGGCAACAGCAAAGACACTGCACAGAGCAGACGGACGAAAGAACAAAAGGAACGGCGAAGATGCCTCATCGTTTCGTATTATGCCAGAGAGGCCAGGGCGGCGTCGATACGTGAAAGAGATTGATCCTTTCCTAACATCCAAAGGAAATCGAAGGGGCTCGGAGATTTTTCTTGAGCTGAAAGGGCGACGCGGAGTGGCCACAACACATCGCCATTTGACCACCCATGCTCCGCAATCCAGGCACGAAGCATTGCTTCGATCTCAGGACGTGCATCAAACCAAGCGTCTTCTTTCGTAGCAAGGAAGTTACGCGCTTCTTTTAAATACTCAAGCGTGGCTTCTTTGGTGGATTTTTTCCATACCAGATTCACGGATGTGTACTCAAGCTGCGTATCAAAGAGATGGAGATCCATTACCAGCGCTGAAAGATCTCCGAGCTTCTCCAAGCGTTCACGTAGCACCAACACGGCACGCTCGATCACGGCACGTGAGCGCGGTTCCGTCAGCCACCGGTTGAAGGATTCTCCGCTCAACCAGCCCTTCTCGAAGCAAAGAGCGACGTATGTTTGCTCATCCAACGCACGGAGATAGTGATTGTTGGTCCAGTTTAACTTTTCAATATTCATGACAGCCCCTGCACGATTGACCTTACTTAAGTCAAACAGGCGCACCAACTCTTCCCGTTCAAAGATCTCACGATCGCCCGTTGGATTCCATCCAAGGAGAGCAAGGAAGTTGATGAGCGCTGCGGGGAGGTAGCCTTTTGCAAGATACGATTCCACCGAGACATCGCCTTTTCGCTTGGAAAGTTTTGTTTTATCTGGATTCAACAGCAACGGTACATGCGCATACACAGGCATTTCCCAGCCCAGCATTTGATGCAACAGGACTTGCTTTGGCGTGGACGAGATCCATTCTTCACCGCGCAAGACATGCGTAATCTCCATCAAGTGATCATCGACAACGACCGCGAGGTGATAAGTTGGGAACCCGTCTGACTTCATCAGAATTTGGTCATCAATATCTTTGGCATCAAACGAAATGCGCCCACGAATACCATCTTCAAAGGCAAGCACTCCTTCATCCGGCACCTTCATGCGAATCGTCGCGCGCTCGCGGTACTCCGGCAGTGCCAAACGACGTTCAACCTCCTCCTTAGACAGACGCAAACACCGGCGGTCGTATTTGAGAGCTTGCTTCGTTTCCATTTGGACTTTCCGCATCTCGTCCAATTCTTCTGAACTACAAAAACAATAGTACGCTTTTCCCTCACGTAAAAGTTGTTCGGCAACGGGGCGATAGGTAGGCAGACGCGCCGACTGCACATAGGGGCCGTACTCGCCTTTTTCTGAAATAGTTCCGTCTGCGTTCAAAACAGGTCCTTCGTCATAGTCGATGCCGAGCGTCTTGAGGGTCGCGAGCAACCCTTCGATAGCACCTTCGACCAAACGTTCTTGATCTGTATCTTCAATACGCAAAATAAGCTTCCCGCCTTCACTTTGACGCGCCAAAAAATAATCGTAGAGCACGGTACGCAACGTTCCGACATGCATGAAGCCCGTTGGGCTAGGCGCAAGACGGGCACGAACAGGACGAGAAGCAGGCATAGTGAGTCCCTACAGGCTACTCAACTCGCGTTCGTTTGTCGATAAAAGTGCCGTAAAAAACGAATAACCGGGGAAAGAACCGTGAAGATGACTAAGGGGATGATGGCATCTGCGATCGTCCAATGGTAGGATTTTATTCCTTGCGAAGCGATGACCTGAATATAGCGGCCAAGGGCCGGACACAAGATAAACAAGAAAAAAAGCACGCGTAAAAAGAGGGAGAACGCGTAGACCAGATTTTTACGAGCTGGTCCGGGGCGCCGAAGTTGATCAACAATAAAGAACAGTGGGAAGACGACCGTCGCGCGCAAGATACGCTTCCAACGCTTCGGTTCTTGGAGCAAGCGCCAGGCCCATTCGAGACCGATCTTTTGTAAGAAAAGTGGTGCACGCTTCAACCGACTCGTCCAAAAATCAAATGTCCCTCCAACCCCGACGACTACTTTGACAGAGGGGAGGTCCGCGATGCGCCGTGCAATCCAGGACTCCTGCTTAGATCCACCACCAAACGCCACCAAGAGAATATCCGGTGCTTCAAGTACGAGCCGGTGCACCGCTTCATCCTCTGCGGCATCCCCCGTTCCATCGAATTGAATGACACCACCCTCTTCAGCGCTCGTCTGAAGTTCCGGATAGGTCTTTTTCCAAATCTTAGCTGCTTCTACGGCAACACCAGGCGCTCCTCCTAAAAAACCGACACGCCACTTTTTATCTACGGCGTATTTGATAAGCGCTTCTGCCAATACGACGCCCGTCACGCGCTCAACAGGCTGTCCTGCCACGCGTAACCCAACCCACAACCCAACCCCATCGACGCACAGATAGTCCGCTTGTTTGAGTGCAGTCGCGTAAGCGAGGTTACGTCGTGCCTCAAGGAGGATTTCTGGGTTCGCTGTAACAATCCAACGTGCGGTCGTGTAGGACTCATCAAAGGCCCAATGTAAAATCGATTCTAATGATCCACCTTGGATGGGAATCCCAAAGACTTCTGAATCGGATGGAGTCTTAGCTGGCGTTTTCATCCTTGCGAATAGCGCTCTTATCCGTCATGGGCAGGCTCGATAAACGACGCGTATGAGAACGGCCTACGACACGCGCACGTGCCATTTCGCGCTGCAGAGCCGCTGCCGCGGCTGCGAACGAGGCATCATCGTATTTCGCAGTGCTTTCCATGACCTGCTTGGCACGTGCTTGGGCCGCTTCAATCACCTTCGCATCAAGCTCCTGGGCTTTTTCTGCCGTCTCGACGAGGAGAGTCAGCGTCTTTCCTCCTTCTTCCACTTTAGCGAACCCACCAGAGATCGCGACTTCCTCCCCTTCTGCATCTGCGGCTCGGCGGATATACACCACGCCTGGCTGAAGCAATCCAACATACGCCGTATGATGCGTGTGAACCGTCACCTGACCGTCCGCCGCTGGCAAAGAAACAGAATCAACGTCCTCTTCTGAGAGAACTCGTTCTGGGGTGATAATGCGAAAGTGGAATGACATAGTAGATTCACTGTTCTGGGAATGAGGATAGCTTCTCACTTGCGAGGCAACTCACGTCAAGGATTGTCGCTTCGAGATACACGTGGGGAACTACGCTCCGTGTTTTATCTGTTCGCGTTCCGCTCACACACGTTCAAACACTCCTCGCAGCGTTCGAACCTATCCTCATTCCCAGAACGTTTCATGTCTCAGAGGCCGGGCTCGCAACACTTACTTAGAACGACCGAGCACCTGTCTGAGCCTCAACGAACAAAGTGAGTGACGCAAGCAAGGTCATCTCGCAGATCCGCTGTAATGACTCTGCGAGATGAATCCTCCAGGCGAGTTGCGCAGGGAGTGAAAAGTGGGTGTTGCGAGCCCGGCCGACTTCATACTGCGTTTAATTCGTCACCTGGTCGATCGTCCCCTTCATGTAGAAGGCTTGTTCTGGCTTGTCGTCGTGTTTACCAGCGAGAATTTCTTCGAAACCACGAATGGTTTCTTCGAGAGGAACGTAGACCCCTGGGATGCTGCTGAACACTTCAGCGACGTGGAATGGCTGAGACAAGAACTTCTGGATCTTACGAGCGCGCACGACCGCGAGCTTGTCGGCTTCGGATAATTCTTCCATACCAAGAATCGCAATAATATCTTGCAAGTCCTTGTAGCGTTG
>CAZRDS010000018.1:0-17045 GCA_964598895.1 uncultured Gammaproteobacteria bacterium
CGGAGATGATGGCACCGCAGCCGCACTCCCCTCCAGCAATTCATCCTGATCGTTGGCCGAGCGCGTGGAGTGCGGCTGCGGTGCCATCATCTCCGGTTCGCCTCCACAGGCACATCCACACAGCAGACTGCAGGCATGGGTACAGGCGAACATTGCAGAGCCTCCTGTGGCGCAAGGGAAAGGGTGGCTGCACCACACCCCTCATCTCACCTGAATTTAATGAAAACAACAAGCGGCCCCTATTTCCCCGCTACGCGCTTCATTTGAGACCGACGCCATTCAGCGATTTTGGCATGGTTTCCAGACATTAAAATATCTGGGATCGGCCAGCTCTCTTTTCCAGCGAGGTAGACCTCGGGACGCGTGTATTGAGGGTATTCAAGCAGCCCCTCTTCGGTATGCGACTCTGTATCCAAAGACGTTTCTTCCCCCAGCACTCCCGGCCGCAAGCGTGAGACTGCATCCGTCATGGTGAGCGCCGCGAGCTCCCCGCCCGTCAGCACAAATTCACCAATCGAGAGCTCTTCATCGACAAGATACTCCGTGATGCGTTCATCCACGCCTTCATACCGACCACATAAAAAGACCAGTCGATCATACCCACTCAATCGAACAGCATCCGCTTGTTGAAAGCGCTTCCCCTTAGCACTCGTTAAAATAACGCGCGTCTTTTTTGAGGTCGCTGTTTTTGAACCATCTTTTTTTCGCAATTTCAAGGCGATCAACGCCTCATGAAAAGGCCCTACCTTCATCACCATGCCGGGTCCCCCGCCAAATGGACGATCATCGACCGTCTGATGCCGATCATGTGTCCATTGGCGCAATGGGTGCGCTTGAAGGTCCAGGAGTTTTTCCCGTTGAGCACGCCCCAAAATCGACCCATCTAAATACGGCTGCACGAGTTCAGGAAAAATCGTGAGGATATCTACTTTGAGCGGTTTGCGCTTGGCCATACGAGGAGCATACGAGAAATTACCTGGAAACAAAAGAACCCCGGATTTCTCTAGGGCTCTTTCTCAAACAGTCGATGAAAACCTAGATCCCGAGATCGCTCAGATCCGAGTCCGTCACAAGTCCGGAATCTCCGTACCCGGCCTGGTGACTCATGGGAGCCGAAACCGCTCCTTCTGCGCCCATTTCCCCTCCCGTCGTGCCTTTTCGTTCCTGGTGCTCACGACGAGCGGATTCTGGTTCGTAGATACGCATGTTCACGCGCGCATTGGCTTTTGCCCCAACAATCTTCAGCAAAATGCGCAAAGCACGAGCCGTCTGGCCGTCGCGACCGATCACATACCCCATATCTTCCTGACCAACCGTCAGTGTCAAAAGGACACCCCGATCATCTACTGTTCGCTCAACCAGAACATTTTCTGGGTGGCCAACAATCGATTTTACGACAAACTCGAGAAACTCTTGCTCCACATGTACTCCATCCGTTTGCTGCACATCCATATCCATAGCAATGACTTTTACCCTCCAATAGGTGGAGGTGGCTAAATGATCAGCCCCTCAGGGGGATGGAGAAACGATAGCATGGGGGTTATAGCGGCTCAAGATAGGCTGGGTTCCCTGCCAAGGCTTCTTGACGGAGGGCGCATGAAAGGCTATTCTTCGCGCCATGTTAACGATCCGTCTTACCCGTGTTGGGAAAAAGAAGCAGCCATCCTATCGCTTCATCGTGTCCGAAAAAGCACGTGATCCATGGGGTAAGGCGCTCGAATTCCTCGGGACATACAATCCCTTGACCAATCCATCCACGATTGTGCTCGAAAAAGAGCGCATTCAGTACTGGATCTCCAAGGGCGCTCAGTGCTCAGAAACCGTCTGGAACCTCTTTGTGGACCAGGGTCTCGTCACCGGAGCCAAGAAGCGTGTGAACACCATGAAGAAGCGTCACGCCGACCGTATCGCAAAGAAAGCGGCGTAATCTAGAAGAAAACGTAAAAAAGAGAGCCTATGGGCTCTCTTTTTGCGTTCTTTTGTATGGGCAAATTGGTTGACATTTGTGGCTTTTTGTGACAGTATCCTCTGTTTCCCGTATCTCCCAGATACTCTGGGGGAATGGGACTCACTCAAGCAAGGGAACGCACATGCGAAGAAATGCCCCGGGGGATCCCCTCAGCCATCTGCCCATCATCGTAGACGCAGCCGGTGTGGTCAGATTGACTCAAGTGGCCAAAGCGATGACCCACCGACGGTCAGCAGAAACCTCACCATCCGTCGGGGTAGGTCGGGGGAACGACAACGAGACGTTGTCCCCGCCCACATCCGACACCGGAGACACCAGCCAAACGGGCTGAGCATTGCATGGGCGCAGGGAGCCACCTTGCGAGCGGAGAGAGGACCTACACCCTCTCCGCACACCCCGATCATGCATCCGACCATGAGGTCGGATCTATCGAGGGGAAGAGGATAAAGTTGCAAAATCTGCCGTCTGCTTTAGCCACAAAGAGTAATACCGGCCCTTCGCAGCCAAAAGCTCCTCATGCGTTCCAGATTCGATAACGGTTCCTTCATGCATCACTAGAATGCGATGGAGCCCTGCCACCGTGCTCAAGCGATGTGCCACCACAATCGCCGTTTGCTTCCCGATAATCTCTGGGAGCGCACGCTGAATAATCTGTTCACTTTCACTATCTAAGGCGCTGGTCGCTTCGTCAAAAAGAATAATGGGTGCTTTTTTGAGTATTGCACGAGCAATGGCGATACGTTGCTTCTGTCCGCCGCTCAATTTAATCCCACGCTCACCAACAATTGTATCGTAGCCTTCCGACAGCTTCTCGATGAATTCATGCGCGTGGGCAGCTTTGGCCGCCTTGATGATCTCCGATTGGCTCGTTTCTGGATGATAATAAGCGATGTTTTCTTTGATGGTCCGATGGAATAGAAGTGGCTCCTGTGGCACGTAGGCGATCTGTTTTCTCAAGTCACTCTGCGCTACGTCACGAATATCGGTTCCATCGATTCTAATAGAACCGCCATCTATCTCGTCAAAGCGCAAAAGAAGGTTCGCCAACGTACTCTTCCCTGCTCCACTCAGACCAACAATCCCAACTTGTTCGCCACCGTTAATAGTAATCGTCAGATCTTTAAAAACGGGAATCCGCTCTTTCTTCTTTGAAGCAGAAGTATAATGAAAGCTAATCCGATCAATCTCAATCGCACCCCGCTTCACGCGAAACTCTTGTGGCTGAGCTGGATCCTGAATGCTCTCGTATTCATCTGTAAGATAGCTTAGGGTCGGATAGATCTTCGTCACCATGTCATCGTGCTGCGTGATCAACCCGGGCAATGCTCCAAACGTACGAATCAGCTGAAACATGTAGGTCAATGTCATCACCATCAGACCAAGCGCCACTGGATTGAGCGTCGTTGCTTGTAAAATAATGAGATAGACCGCTGCCGTCATTCCGAAAGCCGTGACAATACTTCTTGGGAGCTCTAAGAGCGCCGCTATCTTGTTACGATGCTCAAATGTAGCCACCTCTTGCCGTATCATGCTGACCAATTTGCCGCGAGCTCGCTCCTCCGTTCCACCGGCTTTAAATGCCACGATGTTTGTAATGATATCTGAAACTTCCGCTGTCCCCTTCCTATACAGTTCATGCGACAGATGGCGATATTTGTGTGACTTGGAAGACGACCAGATAACATACAAAAACTGTAAAACAACGACGAGTGTGGCAACAACACCAACTCGAGGCGACACGACCCACAGGACGATGGGTGGAACGAGCAATGAAATAACCGTTCCCAGTGCCTCGCCACGTAAAAAACGAACAAGCAGCAGAGCATTATCTAAATGCTGTCGAAACACACTCACCAGATACCCCGTTTGATGATCACGGTAGAACGAGAGATCTTTCCCTACCATTTTTTGATAAAACGCCAACATCAGTCGTCCATACACTTGGTTCGTTTCTAACGCAAAGAAATCTCCGATCATCCCAGTGACGGCACCGAGGATATAGGCGATGAGAAAAAACAGCGCGTACCGCTTGGCTGCAACCAAATCCCCCGAAGCGATACTCGACGTGACCTGTGCCATGACAATTACAAGGTACACCCGCATAACCAGAGTACGGATCACTTCCAACAGAAATGCGATCCACTGTTTTGGACTGCGGCCGTAGGTACGGAAAAGAAAGGCGTACACCTGTGTATTCATAGTAAAACTCTAAAAGCGGGTTTGTTTTATGTTAGGCTTGATGTTCCTTTTTCAACTTCTCAATATCTTCCAGTTTCACCGAGAGAAGCTGCGACACACCATCTCCCCCCATCGTAACGCCATACAATACGTTCGCTTGAGCCATTGTGGCGCGGTTGTGTGTGATCACGACGAATTGGGTTTTATCCGCGAGCGAGGCGACGATCTCTGCAAACTTTCTGGAGTTTGATTCATCAAGAGCCGCGTCGACCTCATCCAGAACAACGAACGGCGAAGGATTGGTCGCCATGATGGCCCAGATCAGAGCACTCGAGGTGAGTGCACGTTCACCACCCGACAAGAGCGAAATCGACTTGAAGGTTTTTCCAGGGGGCGTGACTTGAATGTCGATCCCCACAATCCGTTCAGCTGGCTCATCTTCTTCTGCAATGACGTTTCCTTGGTCATCTACTTCCGGCTCGGACTGCACCTCTACGAGCTTCGCATCACCTCCCCCAAATAAGGTTTTGAAGAATTTTCCAAACTCGCGGTTTAAATCGGTGAAAGCCGTTCGGCTCCGATCTTGGATCGTTCGATCGAGTTCTTCGATAACAGTCTCAAGCGCAACCAGACCCGCTCGCACATCCTCCGCCTGCTGCGAAAGGAAGGTGTGACGTTCTTTCGTCTCACCGTGCTCCTTCATGACCTCCGGATCAATCCCGCCGATCCATTCAAGTTGGGAGCGGAGGCGCTGCAAACGAGAGCCCGTATCTGGCGCACCTGGATGTGCCGCTGCGCTTTCTGCCAGCGTCTCAAGCTCCGTTTCAAGCGCAGGGGCTTGCGCGCGCAGGTCCTGCAAGAAGCCTTCCCGGCGCGTTTCAAAGCGCGCGAGCTCAATCGCTGCATTCGAAGCCATTTGCTCGATACTGTGTACTTCTTGGCGCTTGGTTGTGAGCTTGCGTTGCAACTCAAATAAGTGCGAACGCTGGTCACGATCCCGCTGATTCCAAGCATCTAACTCGCGTTCCGTCTCGCGCACTTTTTCCGTAATCATCTCGAGCGCTTGTCCAAGAGCCTGTGCCTCCGCTTCAATTTCTGGATTCGCTGTTACAACCTGCTCGGGTTCTGGGGCGGGACGCTGCAATTTTCCTACCAATCCATCCCCCACCGCTTGCAACTCACTTACGAGCCGACGAATCAGCGCAAGGTCTGGATTCTCTCCCTGCACCGCTGCAGACAGTGCCTGATACTTTGCACGCACCTCTTCGATCCCTTCGATAATCTTCGAGAGCGGGAGTGGAGACCATGGCTTCTCTGCACGCACGGCGGCGACAGCTCGCTTGGTATCGAGCTTCAATTGCTCTTCACGGATTTGGCCGCGTTCGCGGTTCAACGTATCCAGTTTTTTTCGAATGTCTTGGAAGCCTTCATTCACAGGAACATCTTTCTCCATTTTTTCTAATTCTTGTTGTAAGGCCTGTGCTTCCTTCTCACGACCCTCGATCTCCTGTTTGGCCTTATCCATCTTCTGCGCCGCCTCTTGCCAGCCACGGCGAATCTCGGCCCACAGGCGGCCGTAGTGCTGACGCTCAAGTGAGCGGAGTTCGGCCTCCACCCCTTCGCGTTCCTGAAGACGTTTTACTTGTTTCTCGAGCGAGGCTAATCGTGGACCCAACTCCTGAAGCAAGAGGTCTGTTTGGGCCAAATGCTCTTTCGAGGCGCTCATCTTATTCCAAGCGGAATTGCGCTTGAGCTGGAAGGGTTTCAACCCAAAAGCTTCATCAAAAAACTCCTTGCGCTCGGCGGGACCTGCCACCAAGACCTGGTCGACCATCCCCTGCCCGATGACGCTATAAGTACGCTGCCCAATGCCGCATTGGGCCAAAAGGAGCTGCATATCCTGCAACCGTGCCGCCTGGCGGTTGATCTCGTACTCGGACTGGCCATCCCGATAGAGGCGCCTCGTAACGGCAATTTCGCTCATCCCGAGCTCCGGTTTGTCGTCATTCTCAAGAATCATCGTCACCTCACAAAAACCGGACTTACTCCGCTTCTCGGACCCAGCGAAAATGACGTCTTCGCCCCGTTTTCCGCGTAAAAGCTTCATACTTTGCTCCCCCATGACCCAGCGCAAACTATCAGCCACATTCGACTTTCCAGAGCCGTTTGGACCCACCACAGCCGTTACCCCACGCCGTCCGGAGGCGTCCAGGACGAATTCTAGGCCCGTCTTTTGGGCAAATGTTTTGAAGCCTTGGAGCTCGAGCCGCTTGAGGTACATACGGCAACTATACTACTCTATCGCTATGCCACATACCAAAGACGCCGGATTCGAGCATTTGAAGGAAGCCTTCGCCGAACTCCTCACCGAAATCGAGTTTCCGGCCGGTGTCTTCGTGACCGTCCTCGGAGCCAAGATCGCCAAGAACTCTGCTCACGCCAACTTCACCCTATCTGTCTTTCCAGACGGGAAAGATGACGTCGTCTTGAAGATCCTGAACGCCCACAAGCACGACTTGAAAGACGGCCTCGCGACCACCATCCGCTTACGCCGCATCCCTGATTTACACTACGACTTCGACCATACCGAATCTCATGCCGCTGTCATTGAACAAGCGTTGAATGAATTGAAACAGAAGGGGGAGATTTAAGTTACTGTACGGATGGGTTGGCGGTCCTTTATGTCTACGTCCTATCAAGAACTTGTCCGTGATCTAGAGGAGCGGTCGTATCACAAAATGACGCTCACGTGTTCATCCACAGAAATCCAATCTGCAATGGAAGCGTTCTTCCGGTTCATGGATTTACCAGAAGAGATAAAATTAAAGTATTCCATGCGTTTAGACCCGAATGACCGTGGAACAGAAATTGGGTATTGGACCAGGAGACGCGCCGAAGGCCATCCAGACGATCGTGGGTATTTCCATTACTCGGAAGCCGCCGAGAGACACTTCCGAACGAACGGTGCGGATTGTCCAGAACTTCTCGCGTTCATGGATGCGGCGAAAGCAATTTACTCAAAAGTGCTTCCAACACTCCGAGAAGCGATTTATACCGTCGATGAACACCATCCGGGAATTGAGCAGCGTATTTCCAACCCCGGAGCCGATTTGGACGTCCGTGCTCCTCTGCGCTTCCTTGGGTATGCTCAAACGACTGTAGGAGACTTTTTAGCGACCGGCCACTTTGATCGTGGCGTTGCAACCCTCGCGATCGCCGAAAGTGCTCCTGGGTTGCGCATCGGGAAAACGCCTGAAACCGTCAAAGAAGTCATGCATGAACCTGGCTATGGATTGTTTTTTCCTGGCATTAGCCTGCAAGAATTCACCAATGAATCGTTCGCGCCAAGTTGGCACGATGTCGTCCAAAAAAACGAAGGCGCCTATAAACCCGGTTACGCTCGTTGGGCACTTGTGCTCTTCGCTGGTGTCTGGGAAAAAAGGGTAAAAACATGGGAAGAGTGCCACACTCCTCAATACGTCTAAAACCCATTCTCAAGGAATTGCCAAAAATTCGCTAAAATAAGGCCTTTCTGTTGACAGATGGGCCTTTTTTGGCTAAGGTTATCCGTTCGTTCCCCACATGCCTTCTTTGCCTGAATTCAATCGTTTACACGCCCTTGTGCGGTCTGCGACAAAGATTTTACTCATCGCTGACGGGAAACCCGACGGTGATAGTTTGGGCTCGAGTTCCGGATTCTTGAACTGGCTCATTCGGGAAGGCAAGACGGCTCAGGCCTACTGCGCCGCACCCATTCCCCGCGCGTTTTCCTACTTGGACGGTATTCAGCTTTTCCGCAATGACGCAGCAACCTTCAAAGAAGCGTGGGATTTGATTATTACCTTCGATGCTGGGGACTTGCGCCACTGTGGCGTTGAACAACTTCTCCCGCAGGTGAAGAGCACCTACACGCTCGTGAATATCGACCACCATGCGACCAATGCGCGTTACGGAAATTTGAACTTGGTGTACGTCGACGCCTGTTCTACCTGTGAAGTTGTCTACCGTTTTTTGACGGCTGAAGATATTCGCTTGGACAGCGCCATCGCAACCTCTCTTTTGACCGGCATTCTGACCGACACCTCCTCTTTTTCTAATTCGGCGACGACGTCTCCAGGGATAGACGCCGCTTCGGCGCTTACCGCAGCCGGTGCGCGCACAAATGAGATCTATCATCATCTTCTTCAAAATAAAACCGTGGCCGGTTTACGTCTGTGGGGACTCGCTCTCTCACGCTTGAAGTTCAATAAAAGTTACAACTTGGCGACCACCTATTTTTTGGCGAAGGACTTGGAAGGCATTTCGGAAGAAGCGGTGGATGGTGTCTCTAACTTCTTGAACGCAAGCTGCGGAGAAGCAGAAACGATCCTTGTTTTGCGCGACTTAGCGGATGGAAAAATCCGCGGATCCATGCGGAGCGCCAAACGGGATATTTCAAAACTCGCCAAACTCTTGGGTGGAGGTGGACACAAAAAAGCGGCTGGATTCACCATTAATGGACGCTTAGAAGAGACGGCTGGGGGCGTACGTGTAGTTAGCACTCTCTAGATTTGACTGCTAATCTCAGCTTGGTATACTAGTCAAACCCTTATGGCAAACCCCTATACGCTCAGCAATATTACAAAAAACTACTTGATCCCTACCGTCATTGAAAAATCGTCCCTCGGAGAACGAGCGTACGACATTTATTCTCGCTTGCTCAAAGATCGCATCATTCTACTTGGATCTGAAATTGATGATGATGTTGCGAACGTCGTGGTTGCCCAGCTCCTCTTTCTTGAAAGCCAGGACACAAGCAAAGACATCACCCTCTACATTAACTCTCCAGGGGGTTCTGTCACGGCAGGTCTCGCGATCTACGACGCCATGCAGTATGTGAAGCCAGATGTCTCCACGATCTGTATCGGGATGGCTGCTTCAATGGGAGCCTTCTTGTTAGCTGGGGGCGCCGAGAAAAAGCGCTTCGCTCTGCCCAACGCAGAAGTCATGATCCATCAAGTCCTGGGTGGATTCCAAGGTCAGGCAACGGATATCAAAATTCATACCGATCGCATCTTGAAGACCAAGGAGCAGCTCAACAAAATCTTGTCGCACCACACAGGAAAACCGCTGAAAATTGTTGAACAAGACACGGAGCGTGATAATTTTATGAGCGCCCACGAAGCGCTCAAGTACGGATTGATCGACAAGGTGATCGCCCACACAACGAAAGAATAAGACTCACGCCCCACACACAAGACAACGCAGAGAAATAGGCATATGCTACACAGCATATGCCTATTTTGAACTCTCGCACCTCTCTGCTCGCGGCTGGCGCTCTTCTCTCGCTCACACTGCTCGGAGCGGGTTGTGGTGGGAGCACAAACCGTACCATCGACCCCGAGACGAACACGATCAACCTCCAGGGAGAAGGTGGGAGTAATCTCTCCGCGGGCGAAGGAGCACAGATTCCCACCAACTTTCCTGCTTCATACCCTCGCTACCCTGGCGCGAAGACGATTCTTGCCTATACCGAAGCCAATGGGACATCTGGAACGCTCGTTCAAGAGACCAGTGCTCCTCTTGCGCAGGTCCAGGCATCCGTCGAGACCTCCATGCAAGCGCAGGGTTTCACAAAAGATAACACGCTCACGAGTCCGGATGTGGTCATCCTCTCGTTCAGCAAAGGCACAACACGCTGCCAAGTGAACGTTGCGGCCCAAAACGGAACCACCCACATTCAATCAACCTGCGCCGAACGAACAAACTGAGCGTATACATAAAAACCTTCCGGAGCCCCGTCGGTTCCGGAAGGTTTTTGTTTTCTCTAGCGATAGGCTCGGCGCAACTCTGTCCCTTGATAGAAGTGCCCTAAAATATCGACGTAACTCTGGCCAGCATTCGCCATATCGAGGGCGCCGCTCGCAGACATGCCGACACCGTGCCCCCAAAGCGTGCGACCGATATCTTCTGGCACCGGAACCGATACCAGCCACGGGTAACTCGAGGCGCCACCCCACACCTCTCCCCAGCCACGTGTACGGCCATCTGAACGTGAGAAGTACGGCGTGATCGCAAGCCGACCTTGGTAGGTCACGATCTGACCACGCGTCGCATCCACGGCTTGGGCGATCGTTGGTGCGCTGAGCTCATGGCCATAGCCTCGATAGACTTGATCGTAGCGGGCATCAACGGTGTAGGACTCGTCAGCATGCTTGGTTCCACGTTGTACGTGGTACATGGCGTAGGTGCGAGCGGTCGTGAGCAGCGTTCGCTTGAATTCCATGGGGCTCGCATTCGACGTTTCCGCAATCCCCTTGAGATACCACTCGATCGGTAACTCGTTGATCAGCCAGACACTGTCCGTTGCAGGTGTGTAGCGAAGCTCTAACTGTGCACGGAAGGTGTTGTCATCGCGATCATAGTCAGAGACACGCATAGGAGAGAGACCATCCTCTGTCCGGAAGAGATAGAGGTTTGTAGATTGTCCCGTACAGGCTTCTCCTAAGATGTACACGCGACTGGTTCGATCGAAACGGACACTGACTTGTTGACCAGGAGACACGCGACAGAGCGTTGAACCTGCTTGCTGTACAAGCACTGGAACGGTCATCGCCTGAATCACGGAACGATCGTCTGCTGTGCGTAGAATCCCAACACGAATGGAAGGCTCAGCCGGCAAAGAGTTTACGTCTCCATTCAAAGGAATCGCCTCAATCGGGGGACGTGTCGCGACGGGTGCTGCGGGCGTAACCGGGGTATAGACCGGAGTCGAAACCGGTGCCCGCGGCGTACGAATCGACGCATTACTTGTGACCGTCAGCGGAATCTCTACCACCCCTCCCTGTGCCGGCTGACCATCGATATAGAGCTGAAAGAGTGCCGTGTACTGACCCTGATCGGCCGGAAGTCGGAGCGTAAAACTCAAGGAAGTCGCATCTTGGGGTAGTGTCGTTCCCAATAGCCGCACCGCCTCATTCGTATTTGACCAAGATGTGTCCTGCAAAGAGCTTTCGTTGACGTAGGGCGGACGTCGCAAATCGATGAACCGGATAGAAGGATTTTTCCAGGCCTGAGTACTGACATTTTTAAAGGTCACCGCGAATTGCTTTTGCCCATACCCTGGACCAGTGAGCTCTCCAAAGGAACGATTCACGAGAGCCGCGTAGATAGCGTTTCCTGTGGCTCCATTGGAAGAAACCGTGGGCGCATTGACGCTTGGCGTCACAGGTGGAGCGTCCGGAGGAGCTGTGCCCATGAACTCATCATGAGCCGGTACACGAATAGGGAGGAGGAAACTTCCTCCCTCAATCCAAGCTTTGTTTTCTGCAGCTAAGGCAAATGTCTCTTTATAAAATCCTGCGGTGGCTGGGCCACGGAGCGTAAGCTTAAAATGACCTATTTGACCCGGCGTAACCCGATCTTCAATAAGCCGAGCTACCGGCATGTTTGCCGCCGCTCCGTTCACGAACGGCGTCGCGCGCCCTTTCTTTCCTGTCGCATCGGTTGCGTAGACCGACACAAAAGAACCCGTGGTCCGCTCCCAAGGAATGGAACCAACATTTCTAAAACTCACTTCAGCGGTGGTACGGTCCCCCGCTTCCACCTGCCATTCAATCCCCCCCTTATCGACAAGCTCCGCGCGCCAGTCGGAAGAGAGAGGGAGTGAGCTCTCCACCGCGCCCAAAGAAGGAGCGACCGGGGCGACCGTCGCCGTGGGAAGTGTCGCAACTGGAACAGGCATCGCTCCTCCTGGCACAACCGTTAGCTCAACATCAAAGGCACTGCGCGCAATCCAGGCCGTGCCTTCGGAAGCTAAGATGTATTGTTCCCGGTACACCCCTGGCCGGTCTGGTGCCCGAACCGGAAAGGCGAGCGAGACTTCGCCATTTGGCGCAACGGCCGCAACCGGCAAGCGCGTCGGCCGGAGCGGCGTTTCCCAAGATGGTCGTGCAAAAGCGCTTGCTATTTCTTTCTTCGTGGTTGGATTCCAACGATAGAGCGAGACGTAATTTTTTCCATCAGGCTTCCAGGTTGTTGTTCCGAGGTTTTTGATCGTCACGTGCACCTGATCGACTTGGCCCGGTGTGAGCGTCCGTGGAACTCCGAGCGCAAGAACCGAAGCGGTGTACACGGCCGCTGCTGGCTTCTTCACAGCCGCCTGCACAACGCTCGGAGGCAACCCGAAGCCAAAGACCAGCCCCACCAGGATGGCGGTCGCTCCCAGGCGTCGAAGGAACAGGCCCTGCATAGAAGAAAGTATACCATTTATCCCGACCGAAACGCAGGGATTCAGCTCGCAGGGCGGGTCGTCTCCACGATCCTTGGGATCTTCATCATCGGGCTCCTCACCCGCTCCTTAGGACAAACGGGTTTCGGCGCCTACACGGCCGCCACCGCCTACCTCCAATTCTTCGCGCTTATTCTTGATCTCGGTATCAATGTCACGTTCACCGCGATGCTGGGGGAACATGCCGATGATAAAAAGTACGAAGAGCGCTGTGTTTCAGCCGTGTTTACACTTCGCTTCATCATGGTCGTGATCGCCATGATCTTGGCGCCACTCATTTGGAGATTCACCTACCCTAACGAAGGACTCATCTTTTGGTCGATCGTGGCTTTGAATGGCTCCGTCATTTTCCCGGCACTCAACCAAGTTCTGATTGGCGTTCAGCAGCGGCATTTGCGAATGTATATCCCAACGATTGCCGAAGTGGTCGGTCGGGTCGTGTGGCTGATGGGGATTCTGGTGGCTCGTGAACTCGGTGTCGGGATCGTCGGGATTCTCTGGCTCGCAACTCTGAGCAATGTCCTGAACTTCGCTGTCACGCTCGCATTGAGTTGGAAATATCAATCCTATCGCTTGCGCTGGGACCCTGTTTTTTGGAAAAGCGTGCTGCAACGCTCTTGGCCCGTCGGGGTATCGATCGCCTTTAACCTGGTCTACTTCAAAGCCGATAGCTTTATCCTGTCGCGTGTGCGTGACCTGAGCGAGGTCGGCATCTACGGCGCCGCCTATCGCGTGCTTGAGATCCTGATCACCGTTCCCTTCATCTATGCCGGCATCTTGCTTCCGATTCTGTCTCAGATGCGCGCAAAAAAAGACACGACGCAATTTTCCGCCATCATCAGTCGCTCGCTCGAACTCATGCTGGTTCTTTGTGTGCCACTCGTCATTGGAACCTGGGCTCTTGGCCCTCAACTCATGACCGCGATCGCGGGGCAAGATTTCGTGAACTCCGGTGTCGTGCTGCGCATTCTTGTGCTCGCTGTCGCCATCATCTATTTCAATACCGTTACGACGCATGCGATCGTTGCGCTGCAAGCACAACGCAAGATGCTCCCCTTTTACGTGTTTGTGGCCATTGTCACGCTCACGGGCTATCTCGTTCTCATCCCACGCTACGGTATTTGGGCCGCCGCTTGGCTCACGGTCTTTTCGGAGCTCATTATTTGCCTGGCATCGACCATCGTCACCTATCGTCTGCAAGCCTTTAGACTCAATCTCAAAAAAAGCAGCGCCATTCTCTTCGCGGGGATTCTCATGGGCTGTTTTGTCTGGCCACTCCGTGATTACCCGCTCTTCCTTCCTTTTTGTGTCGGCGCCGTGAGCTACATCGGCTGTTTATTTCTTTTCGGAGCCATCACAAAAGACATGCTCAAACAATTGCGCCAGAGCACAGCCGTTTGACCTGTAGATCAAAAAACAAAAGTGCGGTAGACTAGCGAGAGCTCTATGAAGAAATCCTCCTCACGTCGCTCCTTACCTGCTCGTCCTGCTGCTCCTGCCCGTGAAGCCACACGGCCATTCTCTCCTGCACTCATGGGACTGTGTGGAATCGTCATTGGTCTCTGCCTCGTTGTTCTCAGTTACGCCTTCGTGATGGATTCTTCTCCACGCGCAGTCCCGACAGGACAAACCGCTGCGCTCAACACCACACGTTAATCTTCCTGCAAGAAATAAAAGAACGGCTCAGATATCTGAGCCGTTCTTTTAGGCTAGTCTCCCCCCTCGTTTTTTCTATCCCGCAAGTCCTGGCACGAGATCATTCATCAACTTTCGCATCCCTTCGCCCCCACGTTCATTCAAGCTGGTAAACCAGTTCATGAAGCGACGTCCATCCGTTTTGTCGGTCGCCCCCTGCTTTTCAAAAAAGGTAAACATCTCCTTCTCTGCCTGGAGCAAAGGCTCTCGCCACATTTCCTCCATATCCGTTGGGTGTGCAGTTGGAGTTGTAAGGGTGCGCTTCTTGTCTAACCAACCCGCATACCATTTTGCGGCTTCCGTCAGAACTTCCGTTGCCTTTTTTCGAAGCTCCATGACTTTTTCTTTCGCCGCTTCCAATTCTTTCTCAAGAGCAACTTCATCCGTTGAACCAACCAACTTTTCTGGGTCGATGACCGTATTCAGGTGGTTGCTGGTCTCAGCATCGAATTTCTGTAAAGCGATCGGCAAGGTTTCCGCCTCTAAGGTGGCGAGTTCTTGCACTGCCGTATCGAGCACCGCCTGTTTCACAGCAACTGCGTCCCGCAACGCAACAAGAGCAGCTTCTTTCTGAGCGAGCTTGGCTTCAATCTGAGCGAAGTGTACTTCAGGTCCCTGCTTCATTCTCTCTGCGAGACGTGGCAGCGCATCCGTAAATTCATCTAGTTTCTGCTGATCACGCTCCAAGAGGCCAACCAAGCGCGTTGACACGGAGATATCTTGTTTCACCTCCGTAAGTGGAACACTTAGTGCCGTAAAGGCATTTGCATCAAGCTTATATTCTCGTGGCTCTTTCCGAGTGAGCGCAAACGTAACCATACGTAAACCCGTATAGGCGAGCGGCAGGAGCGTTTCCGCTCTTGCAGCATTTACCACAACCGTCTCCAGGGGCAATAAGGCCTTCTCTAGGGCCTGCTTGATATTATGCGAATCAAATTGCCGAGCGAGCAGCGGTTCAAGCGCCACTCCCGTCTTACCTGCAGCCTTCGCTTCTTGTGTGCGTCGCTCGGCCTCCGCATGCTCAACTCCCACGGCGTGTGTTGCTGAACGGAGCACATCCAATACCTCACCGAATTTTATATTAAACTCTGTCCTCCAAGCGTCGTCTGTCTTGTAGTTTGTCCCAAAAAATTTTCCAGGCTCTGCTCTTCCTTTTCTGTTTTCTGCGAACCAATGAGCAAGATCGCTCACGGCTCGAGCTGTCCGTTCAACTCGAATATATTCAGCTGCTACAATGAAATCCGCTGAAACACCCTGATCTTTGATCTTTTGAAGATCGATACTTCGTAAAGGAGATGGGATCCAGTCCGGAAAATCCTTCAACGGTTGCTTTGAGGCCCCTTCTAAGACGGTATTCACTAAGTCCTTCGCTTTATATTCCGTTCCATTCACTTCTATTTCCGGCAGCTTCTGCAGAGCTTCATTGCGCGCATGCACAAAATTATCGTCCTGCGGATCCTCCTTCAGGCTTCGGATGTCTTTTGTGTCGAGCGCCTCTACAATTCTTCTCAGTTCTGCGACTTCGTAACGCGCAACCGTGAGCGCGCGGCTCCCATTCTCCTCGGTGAACTTCTTCTTGGCCGCATCAAAAGCTGTTTGTGCCGTTCTCACTTCTCGCTTCTTCGAAGCGACCTCCGCATCATGCAAAGTCGGCCAATTTGCTTGCAAGCGGCCACGTGCAGTCGTATCTGGCACCCCTCCAACAGGAGCTAGTTCACGCTCCAAAAGGTAGCTCAGAATCTTCGCTTTTCGTTCCTCGATCGTTTCTTTACGGGCACGAAGATCCGCGTATTCCTTGGCACTTGTCTGCCCTTCTAAGAACAGCTGGGCACTCTCTTGCTGGATCTTAGAAAAGGCTTTGTGCTCTTGTTCAAGTAGCATTGCTCGCTCCATGGAGGCAACGAAGCCCTCCACAAACTGCCGCGCTTTTCTTGCTTCTTGGAGCTTGGCGGCGTTCGTAGGGTCATTCGCCGCTTCCACTCGTTCGATCAAGGCGATCACTTCTTTGCTATTTGGACGTAATTTATCTTGGGGAACCGAAGCAGCTGTTTGCTTTGGTTGCATCTGGTCCGTCAGAAGATCATCAAACCCTTGGAAGAACTCGCCTAAATGGGTAATGATTGCCTCCCCAATCTTATCAGGATCCTTTACGACGGCTCCCGGCGTTGTGGGGTCCTTTAACGCAGTAAAATATTCATTCACTCGAGAAAGAAATTGATCCGTTAGCTTGTTTGGAAGCGTCGTCGCTCCGACCGTGCTCACCAGTAATTTTCTGACGTCGCCCGTAGGCTTGGTTAAACCTAAACGTTGGCCTCGAGCCACGGCTTCATCGCTTTTCGCTTTTTCTCGGAGCGCACGTGGATCAAACAACACGATCATGTCGTCTCTCCAATTGCCCAGAAGATCCTGTTCGGAGGTACTTGCGCCTTTGGCTTGAGCGTCCGCCAAGCGCTTGGCGAGCCCTTCCGTAAGAAGGGCTTCATTTAAAGGCATACCAATCTCCGCCAAAAGGCTTCCAAGATAATCTGCTCGTCCATCTTCCGTTTTGAGCGCTTCTAGAACCTTACTTTCTGCAGCGGGCGCCACCTCACCCAAACGCGCTTTTACCAGGAGTTCTGGATCACCCGGATACGCCAATGAGCCCCAGAGAGCTTTCTCGGCCGCCGTGACTTGCGGCTCATAGCGTTTCCGCTCTTTTGTGACCACCGCTTCATATTCCGTACGACGCTTCTGAACTTCCGCCGCTTCATTTTCTGGACCCCACAGGTTAGGGATTTCTTTCAAAGCAACCGCCGCCTTCTCAAGCGCTTTGAGATGCCCTACTTTTGCATCTGCCGCAAAGGACTCACGGGCTTTTGTATATGCTTCCAACAAACCGCCTACCTTCATCGCACGAGCTTTTTGATCGGTCGTTCCTGGCAACACCTCGAAAGC
>CAZRDS010000019.1:0-720 GCA_964598895.1 uncultured Gammaproteobacteria bacterium
TGTGCATCGACCACCGAGGCCCGGCGTTGGTTAACAGTATTTTGTGAACCCAGAATATCGAGTGCATCGGCACCGCGCTTTAATTTTGCAAGCGATGCCCGCGCTTCTTGCAGTCGTTCTTCGGCCGATGCGATATCACGTGGCTCTGGTCCCTTTTGTAATTTATCAAGGGCAAGTTTAGCTTTGTCTAAATTTCGTACACCGGCATGGTAGTTGTCCCGTGCTTGCTCGATGGACTGTTTGAGCGATGTGAGTGATGTCAATTTGTTCGTGATATTCGAGCGATCACTCTGCGCAGTGCTCTTCAGTCCATTAAGCGCACTTTCACTCAATGCGATGGAGGAAATCGTATTCTGAAGAACGTCATAGACACCTTGGGTGAGCGATCCCATAACCTCAAGAGTCGATTGCGTTGTTCGCATCACCTCATCAATCGTTGTAGTGGATTCATTTTGTGCGGCGAGAGCATCAGTCGCTGTTTTCAAGGCTCGGACAAGCGGTCGCGCCTGCACATACAAGGCATTTGTTTGTTGCAGCTTCACCGAATCCTGTGCCGACAAAAATCGTTCATACGCATCGTTGGTGGTTGGGTGATCAATTCCCAACACGTCATCTGCGCTGTAGAGCGTTTGGGTTATCGTTTGAGAAATAGTCTTCAAGGTCGGAACCGCATTGTCGTAGGCGTCGCGAATGATCTTCGGCGTGGTGCCATCTGTTGAA
>CAZRDS010000019.1:730-8191 GCA_964598895.1 uncultured Gammaproteobacteria bacterium
TATCTTGCTGTGCCTGGACGTCCGCTTCGGCCTGACGCACATCAAGTGGGTCGACGGGTTCACGTAGTTGATCAAGCGCGCGCTGTGCTTGGTTGACACTATTCTCACTCTGGAGAAGGGCGACGGTGTCTGGTGGTTGTTGTAGTTTTCGTAACGAAAGTTCAGCAGACGCCACAGAGATTTGGGCATCGCTCACGTTTCGTGCAGCGTCGCGTACGGTTTTTTGCGCTTCTTTTGGATCGAGTTCGAAGAGTGCTTGGCTGCTTGAGACCGACTGACCAGGGGTCACCAGAATTTTGTTAATAGTGGCCGAGACCGTTGGCTTGAGATCGATTTGATTTTGCCCAGAGACTTGCCCGCTTCCAGAAATGGAAGTGACTACAGTCCCTTTTGTAGCTGCGGCCAGAACGTACCGAAGCGGGAGCTGTGGTGTACGTGTTTTTGCCCAGAGGACTCCGCCCCCTACCAACCCAATCCCAACGACAACGAGAACAACCTTGTGTTTGAGAAGTGTGTGGAGAAGGGAAGTCATACTCTGGGTTTAGCGATGTTCAGGAAAGAGGCGGATCAAATTTGCTTCGATCTGACCTTGTCCGTTCGGAGAACCAAACACGCCGACTTCTTGGTTTGGTTGAATAGCGCTGGAAGAAGTTGATCCTTGTTCTGTACGGATAGCTGTCGAAGTCGTGATCACGACGTTTTGCTGAAAATGGTCTTGGCCCTCTATGAGGAGAGTTGTGCCACTCGCAGAGAGCACGCGTCCAAATACGCCGTTTGGAAATGGCATAGGCCGAAAAGGGAGACGCATCGGCCGCCCTCCGCGCTGTTGAGGCATCATGATGCCTCTCCCTTGTGCATACTCTGACCAGTTATTCAGGTGACGTGCACGACGCTCACCCACTTTTACGCCTAGCAAGAAGGTAAAACACAAAACAATGAGGAGACTTAAAACACCCATCAAGATTTGAATGCGTTTTGAAGTAATAGCAGGTTGCATCATATGAATAGGAGGAAGTGATAGGTCTGTGAGATTAGGTTAGACGAAAAGACGGTTGCTGACGGACTTGTCGCAAGCGGAGAGAGAGGCCAATCGAGCAGGTGACGCACAAAACAAGAAATAGCCCGAGCAGAACCGATTCGAACGGGATAGATTCCGCGAGGCTCCAGGCCGCTTCTTGAACATGTGAGAATAAAATATCAGGGTCAGACACAGCTAAACGAGTCATTTGTAAAAAGGAGGATTCTTGAATTTCGAGCCAGACGTTTGACCAGGAGAACAAAAGATAGACGGAGACGGCGAATGTCGCGGAGAGGGCGAGGCTGATCTCAAGCCAAATTCGACGGATCAGCGAACGCTCGATGTGGGCCATGATGCGCGCCTCAAGATTGCTGGGAGCGGCAGGTTGAGATAAGCATTCCTTCAAAAAGGCACGTTCGTTCATAATTTCTGCTGATACTACGAGAAGGCGCGTGGTTTTGGTGCAGTTATGGCAGGAGGCGGCCAAGTGCGGTGCGTAGGCTGAGCAAAGCCCTTCGATAGCGGCTTTTTACCGTATTTAAAGGCTCATTTACGGTTTCGGAGATTTCTTGAAACGTCATGTCCTGACCTTCGTGGAGCAGGATGACGGTTCTGCTCTGTTCAGGGAGTTCTTTTAGGGCCTCTTCCAAAAGCTGTGCACGGTCCGCGCGCTCGAGGAGCTCTGGGGGGAGGGGGCGATCATCTTCGATCCGATCTTCAAACGCTTCTTCGATCATCGATTGTTCGTTCACTGTGGAGAAGGGGATCGCCTTCTTTTTCTTGAGATAATCAAAGGTCGTGTTACGGGCGATGGTAAAAATCCAGGTTTTAAACGAACGATCCTTTTGAAACGAGGAAAGCTTACGCCACGCCTTCAAACAGGTCTCTTGGACGAGGTCTTCTGCGGTGGCGCCATCGCCACACAGACGCACGACAAAACGATAAAGCGGACCAGTGTAGCGTGAGAGGAGAAGGCTCAACGCTTGGGTGTCGCCTTTGGTATATGCCTGGATAAGCTCATTGTCCGTCTGATCGGGCATAAGAAGGAGCCTACCTCTTTCTTATGCGTGCGACAAAGGTGGCTACGGTTGGCTTTGCAAACTCTCCATGACTTCTTTGTAGGAGAGACAGCGTACATCTGGGAGCCCACAGACTTCTGTAGCAAATGTTTTCATCGCTTCCCAGTACACGCCATCGTTCCAGAGAGAGAAATGATGCCCGATGAAGAGCGGCGCATGATTACCTTGGTAGCTCTGTTTGAAGTAATCGCGGTAGGAGGTAAGAACTTCGTTGTAGTACTGATTCCAGAGAGGTGTCCCGCGCACGGCCGTATCCACGGCATGAGACTGTTTGAAATAAAAATTGTAATCCATCGAGAGCAGCGAACTCGTCGCGGATCCAGCGAATGGGATCTTGGTGAGAGGGAACTCCCAAAGACCGCTCGGGAGCTTTCTGGGCCAGACGCCGGGTTTTGCTGTCAGACTCGTGTCGTATTGGAAGTGGTGCTGTGTGAGTACGGGCCAGAGATGTTTGTTGACACCAAGTTCGGGAGCTCTGAAGCCCACGATCCCTTCGGGCGGAAGCGCGAGTGCGCGACGTTCGGCGGGTTCTTGCTCAAGATGGTTGATGGTTCCAACCTGCGCGAGAATATCGAAGAAACTTTTAAACTCTTGTGCCCAATCTGCTTCGCTCCAGGTTGCCCCATTGTAGTGACCCGTAAGGTGGCAACCAATCTCGTGCCCTTCTTGAATCACCGCATTCATTTGTTCCAATCGGTTGGCGACGTCTCGTTCGGAGGTCGCGAATCCAATGGGAGAAGTGCCGGTCGCATGCTGCGGAGGCTTGTAGAAGTTTCGGTTCGCTTGTGCCAATAGATAGGCCGTATTAATAAAATACGTGAAATGTACGGGCGCGTGCTTGGCGGCCATATCTTTGGCGAAGGCACGTGTTTGCTTCCACATGTCGATCGAGCGTGAACCATCAAACGCTAACACGATGTATTGCGTTCCAGACGTGGAAGAAGCTGAAGGGACAAATGCGGGAGAAGGTGGTACATCGGCGATCTGAAGTTCGGTCGTCGTGACGACATGTTCAACGGGTTCAAGTTCGTGACTAGAAGTTGTTGTGCTCGTCGAAGAGGCTTCTTCCGGACGTTGAGTGACTGGTTGGGTCTCGGGAGGAACGGATTGAATAGCCGTACGCGTAGGGAATGTGTTCAGCGCACCATACACAAACCACGCAAAGACAATTCCTGCGACTACTCCACACAACCCGAGGACAAGAGGTGGAACGCGCATGGGTTATTTGGGCGTCGTTCCAACGACGTTAATGAAAGGCAGACTTGAACCTGGGACCATTGTTTGTGGAAGCTGTCCATCCCATTTCTTCACAGCCTCCACCTGAACTTCCAAGGCTTTGAGGGCAACGTACTTGTCATTGTTCGCGGCTTCGGATTGCAGTTTAATAGCGGTTGCTTCGGCTTGCGCTTGTGCGACGCGTTGTTCTGCTTGGATCTTGGCCGTTTTCAATTCGTTCTCGGCACGTTTCGAATCTTGCTCTGCAACCTGTTTGCGTTCGATAGCAGCTTCAAAGGCAGGCGAGAAGGATTCGTTGACCATCGAGAACTGGCTCACGATAATATGATTTGGGACAACAGAAGCACGAACCGTTTCTTCAATCTCATTTTGGACGAGCGCCCGCTGGTTCAAAATTTCTTCGGCCGTATACTTGGCAATCGTTTGTTTGATGGCAGCTTCCACCGAAGGCTGTATCACCTTTTCTTCAAAAGCGGGGCCAATTTCTTGGTAGATCTTTCCAACTTGCATCGGGTCGAGCTGATAGAGAAGGGCGCTCTCAATTTTAACCACCTGCAAATCTTTCGAATAGGCCTCTGAATCTTCCGTCGTGAACTTGTTACTCCGTACGTCCATTTTGACCACGCTTTCGGCGATCGGGAAGACCAAATGGAGACCAGGTTCAAACACCTGTCCCTCAAATGCGCCCCAATGCAGAACAACTCCGCGCTCCCCAGCATTCACCGTCGTAAAGGGATTAATGACGAGGAGGACGATCAGACCCAAAACCACAAGGAAGGCGATCAGGAATTTTTTCATAAGATGAGGCTATTTTGCTCTCTGGTTTGGGCCTTGCGAAGGGGATAGCTCCTAAATTGACGGAAGGGCTTTTCGATCGTATGATGGCGCCACAATTGAGCTATTCGGAGATCGTCTAATGGTAGGACAGCGGCCTTTGAAGCCGTGAATCTTGGTTCGATCCCAAGTCTCCGAGCCACAAAAAGATCATGCGCGAGCATGGTCTTTTTAGTTCGTGAGGTAAGGAGTGTGTAGGTTGTGGACCCCGTTTCTTGCCTTTTAGAGGCAGGGGCGTACACTGGCCTCCTCTTCTTATCCTTTTTGTATGAATATTCAGACGATCCTTGGTCGCATGCGCACGAATTGGAAATCTGGTGTTACGGTCGCGTTAGTCTCCATCCCTTTGTCTATTTCATTGGCCGTGGCATCACAGTCCACGCCAACCGCTGGGATTATCACGGCCATTTGGGCCGGGTTGCTCGCCTCAATTTTTGGCGGAAGCAAATTCAACATTGTAGGTCCGACCGGGGCGCTGTCGGGGATCTTGGCAACTTACGCGATCGTCCATGGAGCAAACGCTCTCTCCATGCTGGCTATTATCACGGGTGTCTTTGTGATGTTGGCTTTCTTGTTCCGGTTGGAAAAGTTCCTCGTCTTTATTCCAGGGAGTGCGGTCCAGGGGTTTACGCTCGGAGTCGCTTTTACCATCGCTTTTAATCAATTCAACTTTGCCTTGGGTTTGGTCGGATTGCCAAAACACGAAACCTTTATTCAAAATTTATTTGAATCGTTTCGCCACATTGGTTCGTTGAATCCACAGATCTTCGGAATGTTCTTGGTGTTCTTGGCGGCGATGTTCGTGCTGCTCAAGTTCGTTCCAAAGATTCCTGGTGCGATTACGCTCTCCGTCATCGGCGTCATTATTGGCTATTTTGCGCAGAACGGAACGATTCATCTGGCGGTTCAGACATTGGGCGCACGTTATCCCGACATGGCGCCGAAGTTGTTCCAGATGCCGACGTTTTTCTTTGATTCGTCCCTCGTGACGGTTGGTCTCACCGTTGCGGTCGTTGCTATTTTGGAAACGATGCTCTCCGCCAAGATCGCGGACGGTATGACCAAAACCAAGCATGACAAACGCAAAGAACTTATCGGCTTGAGCTTGGCCAACATCGCTTCCGGGGTGATGGGAGGAATTCCTGCGACGGCGGCTCTTGCACGTACTTCGCTCAACATCAAGACAGGTGCAGACAGCCAAGTATCAGCACGTATCAGCAGCGTGAGTATCGCGATCATCTCGATTTTCTTGCTGACAACCTTCCGCTACATTCCGCTCTCGGTGATTGCGGCGATCCTGGTCTTCGTGGCCTATCGTATGATTGAACATGAGCACTTCATTCGCATGTTCAAACATGACAAAAAGAGCTTTGCGATCGCCTTTGTCGTCGCGGTTGTCACTGTTTGGGTTGACCCAATTGTGGGGATCATGCTTGGAACGGCGATCTCGCTCCTGATCTTCATGGAGAAGCTCTCACGTGGGCAGTTTGAGCTCATCATTAACGATGAGAAGCGCAATATTATCGATAAAGTCACTTCCGAAACCTTGGATAAGATCGAGAAGGAAGGCGAGACGATCATCTACTCGATCAAAGGCCAGCTGGCGTATATCAATAGTCAGTCGCACGTGATGCGTTTTGAGCAAAGCTTGAATGGCTATAAGAGCGTGATCATCCGCTTGCGCGAATTGTCGTTGGTCGACCTGGATGGGATTGATGCCTTCAATGAAATCGTGAGCTTGATCAAAGCTCAGGGCAAAGCGGTCTTGGTGTCTGGAGCAAGTCCACTTGTGGCGGAGCTCTTGGAAGAGAGTGCGGAGTACAAAAAATTGCAGAAAGAGGGGATGGTCTTCAAACGTACCAACGAAGCACTGAAAGCGTTGGGCTACTAGTTCACAAAAACCAGACAGATACAAACACACCCGGGCATAAATCCTGGGTGTGTTTCGTTCCTTCATCTACCAGTCATGCTGCTAGAGAAAGGAATTGGCCGTTTATGTCGCACGGCCAGGCGTTCGGACCTGTGTAGGGAACAGGGGGTCGACGAGTGATGACGGACACTCACAGCCGGAACGTTTTTGCCGAGCGTTCCTCGGCTAGCCTCTGCTCACCCCGTCGTCCGCGCTCTTGAGACGGCTTGGGTGGCTTTAGCTAGGAATGTTCGATAAGGGGCTTCGCTTTCTGTCGTCTGTGTGAGACGACGGGTTGAGGTTCATCCTGCTTATGGACTGCTTCTTCATCTGAGTCGATAGTCTCGCCACATGGCGTCTACCCTTTCTGTGTGCGCAGCCTGTGCCCGTCGCGAGTTGGGCCGCCTTGATGGCTGCGCGGAGCGAACGTGTCAGTCAGGAGGCTGTTCGCCGCATCGGCGCCTCGCTGCATCTTCGTTCGCAAAGAGCTTGGTGGGGGTGGGGTTGGGGCTAGCCACTATGCGGAGTGACCGGCCCCTAACATTGCTTGAAATGATCGCGCCAGAGGAAGATCTCCTTCATGGCCAACCTCCTTTCTTATAGGCCTCTCGAGTGGCTCGAGTCGATGGAATCGTATCGAGCAACTGATCGAGGTGGGGTGTGTAGCGGGTGGATTCGGAGAATCGGACGCGCTTGGAACAGCCCCTCGGCAGAGATGTGGTTGATTGTGCGAAAGGGCTGCCCAAGAACTGGGCGAAGGTGGGACGAGCATCCGTGATGCTCGTGAGAGGACGCGACTACTTCGTTTCGTCGCGTACCGCTTTTTGCTACACGGTGGTAGGTCCATCTTCTCCGTTGCGCGGAGGACAAACGGGCTTGGTTTCCGGACGCCTCAGTCCGGCCGAGATAGGAGCTAGCGCGCCGTCGTTTTTCACAACGGTGCCCCGTCTCGGAATCGTCAGAAGGCCGAACCTGTTTACATGAACGGGTCGCGCCATTTCATGGCGTCCTCCATTGGGTGACTACAGCCGTTTGCTCCCCGGATGTCGCGGTCGGGTATGCTTCGCGCGGTTGGCTGTAGATGTTGAAGACTTTGCGATGGGGCCCGTCTGCTACCGAGTAGCCGAGCGTGCCCCGCGACGTTTTAGCCGACGATCACGATAGTTGTGAATACTTCGCGCTCCTTGTGATGAGGGAAAACCCTCGTTGTGTCGCTGACTGGGGTGTCTGTGGGTCGAAGAGTCGCTTGTGACGACCGTACCCGGTGACCGCGTTCCAGTGCGACTTAATAATATACTACAAAACAGGATATTTGTCAATGAAACGGCTCTAAATGGCTCTACTGAGAACTTTTTTGTGGGTTTGCTATACTCCAATGGCTGTCT
>CAZRDS010000019.1:8201-9745 GCA_964598895.1 uncultured Gammaproteobacteria bacterium
AAGACATGAAAATCTCTCCTTTTCTGAGCCGTCGTCTTTTGCGCTCGCTTTTCGCATTTGGGATTTTTGTTGCGTTTATCCTGATTCAGCAATGGCAGATGCAACTAAAGCCCGTTCCAACAGGGACGCTGTTGGCGGGTTCGGCGCTGACAGCATCTTCCTCCACGCCCACGGTCGCGGAAACACAAATACACTATTCTGGCACGACCACCCGAGCGTTACAGGCATTGGTTGTACGCGCCGTTGATGGGGACACACTTGATGTGAAGATTGAAGCCACGGGAGAAGAAGTGAAAATTCGCTTGCTCGGCATGAATACGCCTGAGTCGGTTGACCCACGACGGCCGGTCCAGTGTTTTGGCAAAGAAGCTTCCCATCACACAAAGGACTTGGTCGAAGGAAAGGTTGTGTTGTTGATCGACGATCCCAAGGCTGACGATCGTGATAAGTACGGCCGTTGGTTGCGAAATGTGGTGCGCAAAGATGACTCCTTAGATTTAAATGCGACCTTGGTTGCGGAGGGCTACGCTAATGCCTATCTCTCTTTTCCTCTGGATGGAAAACGGAAGGCGCAGATCAGGCAGTTGGAACAAGAAGCAAAGATTAACGAACGAGGTCTATGGAGTCCCTCAACCTGTGAGGGGAAAAAGTAGGCTTTTGTTGATATACTGAAAAGACGTTATGTCCGAACGTTCAAAAACAAAGCTCTATTCGGCGACTCCGAGTGAAGTCCTACGGTTCCTTTGGAAGGCGACCAAAAAACACCGTTGGTTTTTCGCTCTCATGTTTTTTGTTGTAGTCACCGCTTCTGTCTGTTCGATCCTGGTACCGATCGAAATGGGACGGTTGGTCGATCTCATCACGCATGAGGCTCCGTCCCAAGTCGTGCTTCGTACTCTGTCCAGTTCCATTCTGCTGATCGTTCTCTATAAATTATTCTTTGGATTGTTTTTTCGCGTGTCTGGGTATACCTCCGCACGGATGGTCCCGCGCATTATGGCGGAACTTGAAGAGACGGCCTTGAAAGGGATTCTCGTCCACTCACACAGCTTTTTTAATGACAACCACACGGGGAGTTTGGTCCAGCGTGTGACGCGTTTGTCTCAGGCCTATTCGCGTGTACATTCCACGTTTTACTGGAATATCTTGGGGGCGGCTGTTGTCACCTTTGGAGTGATTATTCAGCTCTTGCGCACGAAGCCAGCGGCCGCCATTATTTTGAGCGTATGGTTAGTGGTTTTGATCATCACAAACCTCGTGATTGCGCGCTGGAAAACGCCAGCAGATCAAGCGCGCACGCAAGCACAGAGTAAGGCGGTTGGCTTGTTGGCGGATATTGTTTCGAACGCATCGGTTGTAAAATCCTTTTCTCAAGAAACAAAAGAGTCAGTTGCCTTTCAGGAAAGTCTGCGTGAACGTATCCACAGCGAAAAGGTGGCTTGGTTTCGGTCTGAGCATGGACTCACATTTTCCGACTTCATCGGGGCGCTTATGCATGGTGGGGTGTTGTTTCTGTTGTTATGGTTATGGGAAAGAGGACGGGT
>CAZRDS010000019.1:9755-16547 GCA_964598895.1 uncultured Gammaproteobacteria bacterium
GGTGACGGATTTCGTGGTGCTACAAAGTTTTATCGTCCTTGTGACGGAGCGTTTATTTTCGATTGGATTTGCGTATCGTGACTTTGTGGAAGGGTTGGTGAATGCTTCTGAGATCGTCGGAATTTTGAAAACACCCGTTGATATTCAAGATGTGTCGGACGCCAAACCTTTGCGGATCACACAGGGTCAGGTCGTCTTTTCTCAGGTCAGCTTTAAATACGAGAAACAACAGGTCTTAAAACATCTGACGTTAGAAGTTGCTCCGCAGGAGTAGGTGGCTCTGGTGGGTCCGTCAGGGGCAGGGAAAAGCACGGTCATCAAACTCTTGCTTCGTTTTTACGATACGACGAAAGGACGCGTTCTGATTGATGGACAGGACATCGCGCACGTCACGCAAGAGAGCTTGAGATCGCAGATCTCCTTGGTGCCGCAAGAACCGCTTCTGTTTCATCGCTCCTTGAGTGAGAATATCGCCTATGGCTGCAAAGGGGCTACGATGAAGCAGATTATCGCGGCCGCTAAACAAGCGCACTGTCATGAGTTTATTACTCGGTTATCGGACGGGTACGCGACGCTCGTTGGTGAACGTGGTGTGAAACTTTCCGGAGGGGAGCGTCAACGGGTGGCGATCGCGCGGGCTATTTTAGCGAACACGCCGATCATTATTTTAGATGAAGCGACTTCGGCGCTTGATTCAGAGTCTGAAGCGTTGATTCAACAGGCGCTGACAGAACTCATGAAATCAAAAACGGTGATCGTGATTGCGCATCGACTCTCAACGGTCATGAATATGGATCGTATTATTGTCATGGAGCACGGAACGATGATCGATTCCGGAACGCATGAGGAACTGCTGGCGAGAGCAGGAACCTATCAAAAATTGTGGAGGATTCAGGTTGGGGGATACGCCTCAACGAGTGCCTCGTAAAAAAGCCTCGCCACTCATCGGCGTCTTACCTTCAGGTTGCACTTCGTCGAGAACGAGCATGGATTTTTCTCCGCACTCGATGGTGAGTTCGGTGCTCTTTAGTTCTGACGCGACATGCGCTCTCAAAACTTTAAGGCGCTTACCTTTGTAGTCGAGGGAAGTCCCTGGCCATGGAGTGTAGGCGCGAACCAAACGTTCAATTTCTGTTGCGGATTTACTTAAATCTAGTTTTCCATCTTCACGCGAAAGCAGTTTTACGAAGGTGGCGGCGGCGTGGTTCTGCGCTTGAGGTTGGATCTTTCCCTCTAAAAAGGACTTCAACGTCTCTACAAGGAGCTGGGCGCTTGTTACGGCCAGACGTGCACTGAGTGTTTCGCTGGTATCTGTTGGGAGAATTTCCGCATTGACTTGAGATAAGATTGCGCCGTGATCCATGAGCGCATCCATGAGCATAATCGTAATGCCTGTGTGTGTGAGGCCATCGCGAATGGCAGCGGTCATAGGAATGGCACCACGATAGGCTGGAAGAAGCGATGGGTGCACGTTCACGACGCCGCGCGGGTACAGATCCAAGACGCGCTGAGAAATAATCTGGCCGAAGCTTGCCACGACGGCAACGTCTGCCTGGAGCGTTTTCAGTACTTCATACGCCTCATCAGATTTTACTTGCTCAAATTGAAAGACGGGGAGGTTCAGTTTTTGCGCCGTAGTTTTCACCGGTGGGGCAGTTATGACTCCGTGACGCCCAACGGGTCGGTCCGGTTGAGTGACGACGCCAACAACAGAAAAGCCTTGTTCTTTTGCCAACGCTTCGAGCGTAGGGAGGGAGAAAAGGGATGTTCCAAAAAAGACAACGCGGATCATGAAAGGGAAGTTAAATCGCTGAGCTACTTGTCGCGATAAGCTTGATCGCTTTGTCGATAAACAAAACGCCATCTAAGTGATCTACCTCGTGTTGGAACACAATCGCTGGAAAACCTTTTAGTTCGAGAATGACACGCTTGCCGTGGCGATTGATGGCTTCGACGGTAACTTTCTTGTGGCGGGAAAGGAGGCCGTATTTGCCGGGAACGCTGAGGCAGCCTTCTTCACTTTCAATCATGGTCTCTGATGTCTTTGTGATGACCGGGTTCATGTAGCACTCAGGACGAGCGCCGGTGTTTACGACGATCGCGCGGATGTTTCGTCCGACCTGAGGCGAGGCGATGCCTACGCCATCAGCGACAAACATTGTGCGGATGAGCTTGTCGAGGTAGGCCTGGAATTCTGGGGTCGTGATCTCTTCGACGCGAAGCTCGACCGACCGTTCGCGGAGGCTGGGGGTTGGGATCGTGACGATCGAAAAGACGTCTGACATAACGCAGAAGCTTACTTGAAAAAAGCAATCGGATCAAGGTCGATGAGGGCAGTGGTAGCCAGGGGTTGGAGGAGTTCAACCAGCGTTCCTTCGCTCAGTTCCGGACTAAACAAGAGGTGAACGGCAGAGCGCTCGCTTGCTCCGGCACGGCGGAATTCGATAGGGAAGGGTCCTTCAAGTGTGCCTTGGCCCGCGATCCGCAGTTTGGCGGTCTCAATCCAGGTGTTCACAACGCTCTCCGGACCATCAATTAAGCACTTCACGCGGCGCCAGGTTGGGGGATAGTGGAATAGGCGGCGGCTGGCGAGCTCCGTGTCGAAAATCGCTTTGACACCCTCGCTGGTTTTGCCTTGTTCCCAAAAGGGCAGATCTGGTTCCGTTGATTGGATGAGGAGCGTTCCTTTGACCTCCGCAACCCGTTGCATTAAGCGTCGAATGGCGATCAGTCGGCGTTCTACGCGCCGCACATCTTCGATCATCCCACCGAGGAGCTGGCCGATGGTCACGACGACGAGCGCGTGTGTGGGGAGGGGCTGCTCCAACTGGTCGATAGTGGCATCACGCCAATCAACAGCTGTGTCTGCTTCGGTTTTTTCCCAGGCGCGTTTGAGCTGCTCAATTCCAGGCATCGCTTTTCCAAGGTCTACGCCTCCACAGGCTTCACACGCAAGCGGGAGTGCTTGTGTTTTTCCGCAGGAGCGGCAGATAGCGTGATCGGTTTCGGCGGCTACCGGAGCATGGCAATGTACGCAGACCGCCTGCCAGCCACAATCTCTACACGCGAGCCGCGCAGCACGACCACGAATCGGATGAATCACGACACGTGGGCCTTCGTATTCACGAAGCGCAAGGACGGTATCCGCTTGCAGACTCGGAATCGCCGAACGTCCCTTTGGATGGAAGACGTGAAGTTGCAAGGCGCAATCAATGGCGGGAGCAGGAGTTCCCGCGTGCAAGGGTGGAGTGAGGCCAAAGGCTTCAACCGTGACGCCGGCATATTTCGCGGCCCAGCCAGCAAGGCGTCGTGCATCATAGCGAGGCGCTTGCTCGTCTTGTTTGTGGTCGTCATTTTCGGGTTCATCAATCAAGACAAGGTCAGCTGCTGGAGCGAGCCAGGCGCCTAAGCGTGTCGCGATAAGACACGAGTAACTTCCGGAAAGAAATTTGGACCAATGCAAAAAATAAGCGCCGTCTGTGAGATCACCGTGTAAGGGGAGCGTGCGCTCGGAAAACGCATCGAGTCCTGCTTGCAAGGAAGCGATACGGCTGGTCCAAGGCGTCAGAATCAGGACGCGTTTGCCGGCTCGGAGCGCTTCTTGCGCGCGCACGAGGAGCGTCTGCTCATGATCCGTTTGCCAATGAGCGCTCGCGTGGCCCGTGGCCAGGTCTCTCGTTGGAAAGAAGCGTGATGGGGCTTCTTCTGGTTTCAAGCGTTTGGGCAGTGTCCCGAGCCAGGCATGAAGGACCGTCGGGCGCGAGGAAAATGTCCGTTCGGCAACCCACGTTAGAAGTTCCAAGCATTCGGAAGGCAGACGAAACGAAACGGGGACCGGTCCGATAATGGTCTTCACACGCGTGGCAAAGGCACTGGTGGGTTTTATTTCACGAATGATGGCCTCCGTCGTATGACCCCGGAGCGGAACGTAAACCAGCTGTCCCACTTCGTACGTTGCTGTGTCCGGAAATGCATAATCAAACCCATTCAATCCAAATGGGGTTCGGCGGAGTGGGATGACCTCAGCAAACATTTAGAGCAGTTCAAATTCAGCTGTCAGCTGCCCCACACCAAAAGGAGCTTCGTAGCAGAGAATCGTAGGTTTCATATGGAGTTTTTGAATCGCACCCAGCAAGGTCACGATGGGCTGTGCGCCGCATTGCGCCGCGTCTTTTAGGATCTCCGGACTTAAGGCGACGAGCGGGCTTGGGTCCACTTGCTCGATGGCTTTTTTTACCGCTTGCTCAAAGGCGGGCCCGGCCTCGTTCACTCCTTGTGTTGATTGGGCATTGGCATGATGCGACAAGTCGGCGGTCGCAATAAACGCGATCCGACGTGTGTCTTCATGAATCACCTGCATGACTTCCTGACTAAACTTGGCATGTTCTTCATTTGAAAGACCAGAGATGCTCAGCGGCACAATTTTAACGTTGGGAAGATGGGGAAGGAGAAGGGTAAGCGCAATCGTCATTCCGTAATCCAGTGTTTCTTCACTCATGAGGGAGAAGGGGATCTCTGTTTGTCGTAAGTGGCGATGTAAACGGTCGATGAAGAGTGAATCTCCTTTGGTTGTGACTGTTGTGCCGTGGTCACCAAATTCTTTGAGATTGCCTGTGTAGGCGGGGGAGATGTTGCAGCTAAAGCCGTCCGGATAGTAAGCGGCATGCGACGAGATCAAGACCAGCGTGTCCGGTTTGGTTGCGTAGAGATGTTCCTCAAGTAGGCGATACGCATCCAGGGTCGCGTTGAGAGATTCGCGGTGTTCTTTGCCGATACTAGGAATAAGGAGCGGTGAATGCGGGGCGATCGCGGAGAATACGAGCATAGACAGGGATTAGAGCGAAGATAAGAGTGCGGTTGAGGTTGAGCGTGAGGCAGGGGCGATGACGAGTTCCGAGAGATCAGGCGCGGCATGTGGCTGAATGAGCGCTCCTATAGGGTAGGTTTCCAGTAAGCGGTCTGGGAGCATGACCACATTTTTCCAGGCGTAGCCGAGCTCAGTGAAGTCTGTTTCGCTCGTGATGGGTCGGCGGTGTCCCGCTTCAATCACGTAGACAGCCGGAGACGTTTTTCCACGAACGAGTTCGCCATCTTGGAGGCCGTAGTTAGGGCCAGGACTCATGGCGCCAAGTTGTTTTGCGGTCCACGCTTTTGCACGTCGACCACGGAAGTACAGGGTCAAAAAGGAACTATCCGGAATGCGTTGGCGCATGCCGTTCTCAATATACCAGTAGGCTTTATCTGGATCTTTGACAAGGAGGCCTGTTGGATAGGTGGTCGACGTCGTGATATCAGGTCCGTCGGTGTAGCCTTCCAGATCGCTCTTCACGATCTCAATCAGTTCATCTTCGTTGAACCCAAATTTTTCAAAGGCACTCGGTTGGATTAAACGTTTTGCATTCCCAGCGAGCAGATACCGCAATCCTTCAGCTGTCTGAACCAGGGAGAAATTAGGGAAGTTCACTGGAGGTCCAGGTCGATAGCTGCTCAGGTGGCTATCATCGGTCATCACGATCTTGCTGGTATCGATCAGTGACGCCGCGATCGCTAGATTTTTAATGGGGCGTCGTTCTCCATTTCGCAATAAATAAAGATCACCCGTGGTTTTGCCACGCACGATGGTGCCTTCTGGGAAACGCAGCGCGAACCAGCGCTGCCAAATTTTCCATAAATTAAAGTTGCCAGCAATGTGTGGCGTGTAGCTGTAGAGCATGGCCGTTGCGTTGTTCACAGGCGTGACGCTCTGCCCGCTGATCGTCATTGTTTTTCCGGCAGCTTGACCTGCAATTGTGGTGCCACGCGACAGAATTTGCATCAGGTAACGTTCGCGATGCTGTTTGGCGGCCCATTCAAGCTGGCTCGCGAATCCACGAAATTCTTGCAAACGAGGATCATTCATCGAACAGTTGTCGCAAATAGCATAGCCGGTCGCCCAATCAAATTGTTTTTGCGTTGGGTCTGGGTCGTCTACCAGGCTTTGTTCTTTTTGAAGAAGGGCGAGGAGGTAGCGTGGGTTTAATTGATAGCTCGTTGCGACACGCCAAATAATTTCAGCGGCGCTATGTACTGCGCCATCAATATCTTGTGTGCGGTAGGTTGCTAAGCGGCCGGTGCGGCTCAGGAGAAACGCCTGAATGTCCTGTAAGCTCATGTCTCCGAGCCCAAAAATGTCGCTATCATTCAAAACGTAGTTTGGATTGAAAGTGCTGCTAACGTTTGTGAAGCCGTCTGATGGCGGAGAGAGTTCCTGGGCAAACAGCGGGGGAGCCGTACACAAAAATACCTGAGTGATCAAAAAACCGGCCAAAAACCGTTTTCCAGGGACGAAGGACGCGAGCAAAGATCGCATGGCTAAAATGGTACCTCACCGTCTTGGGACGTGCTAGCATAGAGGAAATCGCTTCGCCTACCCTTCTCATGCCTCGCCTCACTCTTTTTGGCCTCCCGCTCCGTGTTTGGTTCCTGTTTGGAGGGATTTTTCTGGCTGCCTTGGCATTACCGAGTGTTGGAAGCGCTATTTTTGCTTCGCCTGATGAAACAGCCGTAGCGGTCTCGCTTGAACGAATCGCGCAAACAGGGAGCGCAGCGGTACCTGAACCTTTCGCAAAAAACTTGCCATGGCTTCATCCGCGAAGTTACCTCGCCTCTGGCGAGGCACTGGTGCCGGTTGGATTTTTGGGTTGGCCCTGGTGGCTTGCGCAGCTTCGGCGCGTGCTTCCCCTGGGGGCGGTCGTCTGGTTTGCGAGTCTATTCGCGGCTTCCGGAACGATCCCTTGGTATCTGTGACTCCGA
>CAZRDS010000020.1:0-4104 GCA_964598895.1 uncultured Gammaproteobacteria bacterium
TCCTAACGCGTTTGCCTGTGCGATCACTTGTGCGATTTCGAGGGCGATATTCAGACTTCTTTCCCGCGGGAGCTTACCCTCTTGTCTCAGCAGGTGGGACAGCGTCATGCCCCCTTTGAATAACTCCATGATGATGTAGCCGTGTGCATTTGTCTCTACATATTCGATGAACGTGGGGACGCGGCCCTGCTTCAGGGCCTTTAGGCAGGCTGCCTCTTGCTCGAGACGGGCGAGATAGAGGTCCAGGCTGCCACCAGCCTTATGCTGGGTAATGAGTTTCATCGCTACGCGCGCGCCTGTGCGGGTGTCTTCCGCTTCGAAAACGTTTGCCATCACTCCCGTCCCGATCAGGCGAATGTGGCGGTAGTGACCGAACGTTGCTCCCATCTGGACTTCTCGTTGTGTTCTATGGTGGGTTGAAAGATCATTCCATCTTGAACGGGCAGATGCACGTGCTCAAGACGAGGGAAGATAGTAGTTGATCTATCCGTTCAAAGTCAATCCGCGAAAGAGTGTTGCTGAAATCGTTCCTGACAAGGCGCGGGGTGAGTGATACGCTACGGTTATATGCGGTCATTCCTCCTCTTTGAGGGGATTGTTTCGAGCGGAAAGACGACGCTTGAGCGCTTATGGGTTTGTGTTTGTCATAAACGGTAGCGATATGAACATGGACATTCGCCAGCTCATTGAGCTCATTAACGCTTCTCCTCCAACGCTCTTTTTACTTTGTGGACTCCCATACTCTGGGAAGACGTTCTGTGCGCGTAAGATTCTTGGTCAAACAGCTTGCCAGTATGTAGCGATTGATACGATATTGGCTCGACTGGGTTATGATTGGGAGCAGAATAAGCTCCCGGATGCAGATGGATGGAAGGAGGTCTTTCGGATTTCATACGAAGAGGCAATGCGAGCCCTTCGTGATGGCAAGAGTGTGCTCTATGATTCAACCAGCCACACGAAAGCGAGTCGGAATATTGTAAAACAAGTTGCAGAGAAGGCGGGAGCGTCTCTGCGAATTATTTTTATTGATACGCCACCCGAAGTTGTCCGTGAGCGTTGGAAGAGAAACAAGATAACAAAAGAACGATTCATCCTTTCAGAGCAGCTGTTGGAGGAGACGATTCGTGCTATGGAGGCGCCTGGTTCGGATGAGGACGTGATACTAATTTCTTAAACCCTCATTATATGAATTTTCCAACATCTCTCAGGAAGTTTGTGTTTATTGCATCGCTGGTTGGTTCTGGGCTCACTCTCGTCGGTTGTTCTCAAAATGGACCAGATACACAAGCGACGGTTATTTTGCATAATTCCTCAAAACAATCGTTTAATTTATGGGTTGGTCACCGAGATGCTGCTACAACGGATTTGGTTGAAGTGGGTGGGCAAAATGGAACGAGTGTGACCCTTAAAACCATGAAGGAAAGCGAGGATGCGGTTCCAACCTGGACTGAACAGATTAAGGTCAACGCAAAACGTCCGGGTGGAGAGATTCAAACGACACAAGAGATTTACCCAAAGGGTACGATCAGCAATCCAACCATCATCATCAATTGGGACGGCAAAAATTTTAGTCAGCAGTAGAGAGAGGTTGTTTTTGGTCAGAAGCGGCACAGCGGGAGTAATCTAGATGTGTATGTTTGCGACAAGGATAATTCGCCTGGGGTATCAACGTATTGCGAAACCTCTCTTCTTTCGCCGAGATCCTGAAGTTGTTCATGATCAGATCGTTCAGCTTGGAAGTTGGATTGGTGATGGTGTGGTTGTGCACGAGCTTGCTCGACGTGTCTTGAGCTATGCAGACCCTCGTCTCGAACAAGATCTTCTAGGAATTCACTTTTCAAATCCAGTAGGTTTAGCAGCCGGTTTTGATAAAAATGGTTGGTTAACGAGTATGCTGCCCGCAGTGGGGTTTGGGCATGAAGAGGTTGGGTCTGTGACGGGCGAGCCGTGCGAGGGGAATCCACGTCCGCGCTTGTGGCGTCTCCCAAAGTCACGAGCCCTCATGGTCTACTATGGTCTCAAGAATGATGGTTGCGAGCGCATTGCTCAGCGATTGGAGGCGAAGCAGTTCGAGATTCCAATTGGGATCAGTGTCGCGAGAACGAATGCATCGGATACAGCTGATACTCAAAAGGGGATAGAGGATTATAAAAAAGCGTTTTGCGCCTTTTTGAACATCGGTCAGTACGTTACGCTCAACATCAGTTGTCCGAACGTGTTCGGGGGTGAGTCCTTTGCCGAACCTCACAGGTTGGAGCTATTACTAACAGCTATCGATGCTGTGCCAACGACAAAGCCAATCTTCTTAAAAATCTCCTCTGATCTCACAACGCAGCAGCTCGATGCGTTAGTAGTAGTTGCCGATCGTCACCGCGTACACGGGTTTATTTTGTCGAATCTTTTGAAACAGTTTGATCATCCGAAGGTGGATCAGACAGAACTCACGAGCGGAATGCACGGTGGAATGAGCGGCCGACCTACGTTTGAAAAATCGAATACGCTCATTTCGCATCTCTATCAAACAGTCGGCAAGCGTTACGTGATCGTTGGTTGTGGTGGTATCTTTTCTGCGCAGGACGCGTTTGAGAAGATCAGACAGGGTGCAAGTCTCGTTCAGCTGATTACGGGAATGATTTATGAGGGGCCGCAATTGATAGGGGAGATAAATAGAGGACTAGTCGATCTACTTACACAAAATGGTTTTAAAAATATCCAAGAAGCGGTTGGGAGTGCGCACCGTGGAGCGTGTGTAAGAGGATAAGGTTGTTGTATACAAAAGTGCACGTTGCAGCGATTGGGTAAACGAGAAAAGCTCATCCTATTTGACGAGCCCTTTTTCCTATGAGAATGTGTAGAAATGCTTTTAAATAAGGGTCTCTCGACGTGGTCAGGGCATATCTAACTTTTTATACAAGGGTCTTTAGGTTTCTGTAGCTGTAAGAAGCAACCCTTCACAAGGAACGAACAGTCATGGAAACAAAGAAGTGCCTTGCTGGGTATGACGTCTCCTCTTCCTCTCTGTGTGATGTCTACATGCCTCAAGGTCCCTGCGTTCCTTTTATCTTGAGTGTTCCGCATGATGGGGTGGTTGTTCCTGATGTACCTGAACCGCTGCTGCGTACTCGTGGTTCAACGCTTCGAGATCGACATGTGGGAGCTGTCGTCCGTGACCTCCTGCTTTCGTGTCCGGTGCACGCGGTGATCGGCCAGACGCGTCGTAGGTATGTGGACTATAACCGGGCAGTGATCGAAGTGGAGGGCTTGGACGGGTGCGCGTACGAAGATGATCGTCTGGCGTCTTTGTATGAGGCCTATCATGTGGCGCTCACGAGGCTGATCGATCGGGTACGAACCGAATATGGTACGTCGTCTGTTACGTTGCTTGATCTGCACGGCTTTTCTTTTCAACCGGAGTACGCGCCGGAAGGGGGATATGACCTGATTCTTGGGACGAAGAATCGGAGAACGGTGCATGGCGAAATCGATCGGAAGCTGGCCGCGCTGCTCATCGCGAAAGGCTACCAAGTATTTCTCCCGGAAGAGACTCCTACCAATATGGATCAGGCGGATGTCTACGATGCGGGATACATTACCCAGCTCTATGGAAGCCTGGGTGTCAGCGCGATTCAAATCGAGATCGCCGTTAAGTATCGCAAGAAGAGTGGCATTGAACTCGGAAAGAAGCTGGCCTTTGACTTGGCGGACACGCTCCGCCGTCTGTAATACTCCCTTCCCGTCGGGTCACAATAGACGGGAACTCCCTTGAGCGCATCCCATGGTTGGTGCATTGAACGGAGTTGAGAATATCACCCATGATTTTTCATGGATTTAAATGGATACTATCCTCACGTCGTATATGAAAAAGCCGGTCTTCATCGTGATTGGGGCAGTCTGTCTCGCGCTTGTTTTTGGGTTCTTTCTTTTTGGGCACTTCTTCTGGGGAGCTACCGTGCAAGTAAAAGACGTACATACCCAAGAAGTGCTGACGGTGAAACTGAATAAACAGCTTGTCGCAAATGTTCGCTTCCATGTCACGGGGAAGCTTGATGGTGCAGCCACGCTCTATTGGAATTGTTCAGACGCGACACGCCAAAGCTGCCGCGG
>CAZRDS010000020.1:4114-12440 GCA_964598895.1 uncultured Gammaproteobacteria bacterium
CTTCTCGTATTTGTCGGTATCGACGCGCACCCCCGCCTTGATGCCGGAAACGTCGATCTAAGCGGGGGAGGTGAGTGGTATAATGAGGCCTATACGTTTGTGTACGAACCTTCGCTCGAAGCAAAAACCGGGTCGATCACGATTCGCTACGAATAGGGGTATAGCTCTCAGCTTGGCCACCCGTGCGTAGTGGGTTTGTGACAATCGCGGATCTGGGTATAGGCTTGGGTGTATATGCTCACTGACGCCCGCCAATTTCTTGGGAAGACCGTTACAGTCCTGATGGACCGACCACTTGGATCAAAACATCCAAAGTATGGGTATCGCTATCTTGTGAATTATGGATTTATTGAAAATACCTTGGCACCAGATGGGCAGGAAGTAGATGCCTATGCTCTCGGAATCGAAGGTCCTGTGGAAGAGTTCACGGGAACCTGTATCGCGCTTATCCATCGCTTCAAAGATGAGGACGACAAAGTGGTGGTTGTGCCTGAAGGGGTCACGATGACGGACGAAGAGATCCGCCAAGCAGTTCACTTCCAGGAACAATACTTCGAGTCAGAAATCATTAGATAGCTTGGTTTCTCGGATCTGCACTGTGTCTACGCCTCCCACGGTCAGCCCAAGGCTGAATCTTCTTTTCACGGTGAGTCTTTGGATGAAGATGGTGAACGGGGTACTTGAATTGGGCGGAGGCCTGTTCCTTTCTCTGTTGTCTGCAGAGGATGTGAAACGCCTCATAGAAGTGTTATTACAAGGCGAGCTTTTGAATGATCCGCAAGATGCGGTCGCCACGTTTCTGCTACGTTCATCCACACACATTACGCCTGCAGTGCAGCACGGGGTGTCTGTGTATCTTCTATCGCATGGCATCGTGAAAATGGTTTTGATTTTTTCGATGTGGAAAAAACGACCTTGGTCATATCCCGTATTTATTGTGCTTTTGTCTTTGTTATGTCTTTACCAGATGTATCACTTCGTTCTCTCGCATTCGATCTTGCTCCTCGTGATCACGATCTACGATCTGTTCATCGTCTGGTTTGCATGGAAAGAGTATAGAGCAAAACAATTTCCTATTATTCTGTCGGTTACAAAGGTCTAATCACTATTCTTTCCATTCTTGTCTGAGCGTATATGTCCGAAGAAATACTTGATCTTGTTGATGAGCATGACCACGTGATTGGTAGTTTGCCACGCTCAGAAGTCTATAAACAGAAACTGCACAATTACCGCGTTGTTCACGGTTTTGTCGTGAATAGTGAGGGAAAGATCTGGATTCCACGTAGGTTGGCGACAAAAAAGCTCTACCCAAATACGCTCGACTATAGCGTAGCTGGACACGTGGAGTCGGGAGAGAGTTACGAACAATCATTCCGGAGAGAAGCGAAAGAGGAGCTCGGAATTGATTTGGCTGCGGTTCCTTGGCGAGAGCTGGGGAGATATAGTCCAGCGGATGGAGCACATTGTTTCTTCGTCGTCTATGAAATTCGATCTGACGTAGCACCTATTTATAATCCGGCAGATTTCTCTGAGGCGGTCTGGTTTGAGCCGCAAGAAATCGTTGATCTTATCGAAGCGGCGGTTGCACGCGGGGAGCATGTAAAAGAGGATGTCGCATACACGATTCGTAAATTTTATTTGAGTACGTAAACGTCCTATGTCCGAAGAAATCCTTGATTTAGTGAATGAACAAGATGAGGTAGTTGGGAGCCTCTCTCGACGAGAGATATATGAACGCGGACTGACAAACTTCCGAGTTGTTCATGGATTTTTAGTGAACAAAGAACGAAAACTCTGGATTCCTCGGCGCATTCTGACAAAAAAGATTGCCCCGGGAGGGTTGGATTATAGTGTCGCAGGTCATGTGGAATCGGGTGAATCGTACGAAAATGCATTCCGACGAGAAACGCAGGAAGAGTTGGGGATCGATGTAGACACAATTCCTTGGAAACAAGTGGCGAAGTTCACACCCTCCGCCGACGGAGTTCACTTTTTTGAGGTCGTCTATGAAATGGTGTTCGAAGGAGAGCCTCAGTACAGCCGAACGGATTTCGGAGAAGCAGCTTGGTATACACCCGAAGAAGCACTCGCACTGATTCGATCAGGGGGCCATCACAAAATGGACCTGGCGTTTACGATTGAAAAGCTGTATCTCAATACGTCAGCCTAAAATAGCTCTGGCGGTTTGTTCATCTCGCTGAATTTGAATTTTTAGCGCTTCGATATCTGGAAACTTCTGCTCATCACGGAGGTGTTGAATGCATTCGATACGTAAGATTTTTCCGTACAGATCTCCCGTGAAGTCCAATAGATGGACTTCGATGGTGCGCTTTGGTGTGCCGTTTTGTTCGATGGTTGGCCGAGTGCCGATATTCATGAGGCCTTTTTCGTTCCGTGGAGTTCCATTTTCTAACCAGGAGACACGTACCGCATAGACCCCGTTCTTTGGGATCATGTCAGTGCGTGTGACGAGATTCGCGGTCGGAAATCCAATCGTTCGTCCGCGTTGGTCGCCTTGTACGACGATTCCTTCAAAATCAAAGGAACGACCAAGTAAGCGCTGTACCAGCACAAGATGGCCGTCTGTGAGCGCTTGTCGTACGCGCGAGGAAGACACGGCCTCGCCGTCTAAATCCATTAAAGAGGGGGCGTGTACAGCGTATCCAAATTACTCAGCTAGCTCTTTCAGTGTTTCGATGGTTCCAGATCGTTTATTCCCGAAACAAAAATCTGCTCCCACGAAAATGTGGCGCGCGTTTAAGGGAGCGATTACTTCTTGCACGAACTCTCGCGGAGTTTTTTGAGAGAAGGCGACGTTAAATGGCTGGACTATGACACGGCCGACGCCGTACTCACGCAGTAGCTCTTGTTTGCGTTCGAGTGTGAGGAGCAGTGGAGCCGCTCGTTCTGGCGCGAGGATGCGCGTTGGATGTGGGTCAAACGTGAGAACAACCGTCTCATATCCAAACTCACGAGCCGTGACAACGGCTTGTGCAATCAATCCCTGGTGGCCGCGATGGACGCCGTCAAAGTTGCCGATGAGAAGGCAGGAGGGGGGATTCATGTTCCGACCAAGGTAATGGGGGAACGATAAAGCGTCAAAGAAATACCGCGTGTGTGATGATGCTTAACGTGTCTTTTTTTCAAACCTGTCTGTAGGATAGAGAGCGACGATAGATCTCACTTCTATGGACGGCACTATCCGCAAAGACATCCAACCCGGCCTCATGGTCGCAATTGTCCAAAAACAGGACCAACCAACAGGTAAGCTGACTCAAGGCTTTGTGAAAGACTTACTCACGAGTGCCCCCGTGCACCCACGAGGTATTAAAGTACGATTGGAAACAGGGGAGGTGGGAAGGGTTCAGTATATTTTGGGCTAGCGGTAAGCTGTGTTTAGAGGTACTTACTTTTTCCAAGTGATCGGAAGCTTACCAGTGAACGAACTTTTCCCGAAGAGGACATCAGCGACTCCTTCACCCTCGCTCCCCGGCAACCAGGCTGCCACGATCGCATCCCACGCCTTCGCTTCAGGAGGGAGTGCAAGTGATCGACCGGACACGATGACGACAACCAATTTTTTACTCTTGCTTCGAAGTCTTTTGATGGTCTCGACGTCTTCCACGCTTAAACGGGGATCGGCATTGTCGCCAACGCCTTCGGCATACGGCTTTTCTCCAACGACAGCGATGCCGATATCCGCGCGTTCCGTCGTTGTGGTGAATTCAAGACTGGGTGCAAAGTCCACGCGTGTGCTGGAACTCACAGCTTCTTGTATTCCTTTTAGAATCGTTGTGCCTGGAATCGCATTTCCCTCAATGCCTTGCCAGTCGATTGTCCACGCACCGGATTGTTGGCCAAGATTGTTCGCTGCTGATCCGGCGACGAGAATGTGTGACGTTGAATGCGAAAGAGGAAGTGTGTGTTGATTATCCTTCAAAAGGACGAGTGATTTTTGAACGGCTTCGCGGGCAATTATTCGATGCGCTTCGTTGCCAATAAGAGATAATCCTTCCGTCATTGCCTCAGGACGATCAAATAATCCGACGGAAAATTTCGCTCTCAGAATTCTACGAACGGCATCGTCCAGACGTTCTTTGGAAATAGCTCCCTTTGTGAGCGCCTGTTCCATATCGGTCATGAACAGTTTGTACTCATAGGGCAACATGACCATATCGACTCCGGCATTGATGCCCATCACGGTTGCGGCGTAACGATCTTCCGAGAGGGCATAGACCCCATACCAATCAGATACGACAAAGCCTGTAAAACCAAGCTCTTCCTTCAAGATATCGGTGAGTAAGTAGTGATTCGCCGAGATCTTCCCCCCGTTCCATCTGTTGAGGCCTGCCATCACAACGAGCGCCCCGGACTTGATCGATTTTTTGAACGGTTCAACGTGTTCCGCACGCAATCGTTGTTCATTGAGTTGTGTATCGCCTTGATCGACGCGGTAGTCTTTGTTGCCGGCAGTCCCCCAGATCATCCCGCCATTTCCGACAAAATGTTTAAGTGTGCCGAGCGTATGTAAATAGCCTGAAGAAGACGTTTGCAAGCCTTGAAGATAGGCGAGGCCAAGGGTTGAAACCGTTGTTGGATTGGATCCAAATGTTTCATACACCCGACCCCAACGTTTATCTCCCGACACGTCTAAGTTCGGGGCAAAGTTCCAGTAGATCCCGCTCGCTGCCATTTCTTCCGCAGTGGCTTCGGCGATGCGTTGAACGAGGTTCGCGTCATGTGTGGCAGCGAGTCCAATAGTATGCGGAAAGACGGTTGCGCCCTGCATACCCGCATCGCCATGGATGGCATCGATGCCGTAGAGAAGGGGAATCTCGAGACAGGTTTCTTTTGCTTTTGCTTGATACCCGCGTATCATTTTGAGCCACTCGGCAGGTGTATTTGTGGCTGGTCGAGAGCCAGCGCCACTCAGAAGGGCTCCAAGCGTGTAGTCACGGATATCATTTGTGTCCGTAAGACTTCCTCGTTCGACAAGTGCGAGTTGGCCGATTTTTTCTCGCTCGGTCATGCGTTTAAGGAGATCCTGGATACGCTCTTCTTTTGGAAGATGGGCATTTTGGTAGGGGAGGTTCGTCTGATGACAGCGTCGTTCCAATGGAGAAAGAAACCGTTTTTGCTGGGATAGTAGTAACACAACCCCGCCGATAACGAGGATCACGATACACAGAAGACGGAACGTTCGTTTTTGCACGGAAAATAAGATTAGTTGCTACGTGAGATCTCCACTCCACCAATGATGCGTGTATCGAAGGGCAGTCTCTTTTTTGCTCGCACCGTGACCTGGCTGACGGGTTTGATTGAGAGACAATACGTCGCGATATCTTCCACTAAGGTTTCCAGCAATTTGTATGTTTTATTTTCTGTAAACTGTTTGAGAGTTTGCGCAATTTCGTAGTCGATGGTTTGTTCGAGGTCTTCTGCGAGAGCGGCATTACGTGTGTCAGTTAAGAACTCTAATTCAATCAAAATTTCCTGAGAAACCGTGCGTTCTGGTTCAAACCAGCCAATATGGAGCTGGAGTGAAATCGGACCAATCGTTACTCTGTCTTGGATCATGTAGTGATCAGCATACTCGTGCAGCACCAATGGTCAAATGGTGTTTAGGTTAGTTTTCCTTTACGCTTTACTACATATGGGTGGAATCATCTATGTCTGTGGTTTATTCGGGGCTGGAAAAACAACCTTAATTCAAGCAACTCTAGGCGAAATCAAGTCGCTGAACCACTTGGTTACTTATGTGACGCGACCCCCTCGATTGAGCGAACAGACCAAAAAACAAGGGGAATATCAATTCGTTTCTTACGAAGAATATGAGTATTTACGCCAGGTGAGTACAGACTGGGATCATACAGAGATTGGAGGTTTCTTCTATGGAGCAGATGCGGCCGCGATCAATCGGCGATTAGCTGAAGGTCAGGACTTTATTGTTGCGGCAACGAGCGATTTGAAGAAACTGAAAGAAATGCAGATGCGCTATGCAGGGCAGCGATCTCTGATATGGATCGATGCTGATTTGGAGACTTGTAACCAGAGGGTCTTGTCGAGAGATGGTGAAGCGGCGGCTGAAAAGAAGCGGAATGATCCCACACAGACATTCGCGTGCGCCGATCAGGTACGTCGTGTAGCGGATCACATATTTACGCCCACCGGTCTTCTTGAAGAGGATACGAAAAACATTGTTTTGCTGATTCAAAAAATCCTCAAAAGCTGGTAGTTTCTTTCCAGTATACAGTTCGCTCACTTTATTGATAGCCTTTGTGGACGTATGAAGATTCTGATTATCCAAGATCGTTTTCAATTCCGTGGAGGAGGGGAGCGGCTCGTGTTGGACCTCGCAAATGCCTTGAAGGCGGATATTTTGACGGAATATTGGACGGACACCACGTTTCCAAAGTCTGAAGCGCCGGGCAAGGTGTTTACCTTGGATACGGGGGAGGCGCCGATGATCGTCTGGCGCTATTTCCGGGCACAGTGGAACTTTTGGTGGAAGACACGAAAGATCGTCTCTGACTATGATGTGGTGATTTTTTCTGGGAACAATTGTTTATCGTCGGCGTTGATCCCGCTTCCAAAACAAAAGCGTATCTACTACTGCCACACGCCAGTCCGTTACGTCTACGATTTGTTGGCGCATCGTCGCGCGGAGGAGCCTTCGATGATCAAACGTTTCTTTTATTATGACGTAGGGAAGTGGTTGATCCGTACGATCTACAACTTAGGCTTGTCGCGGATGCCTGTTGTCGTCACAAACTCGCAAGCGGTCCACGATCGTCTAAAGAGTTTCTGCAACCGCGAATCCAAAATTGTCTATCCACCCGTGCGAACGGATATTTTTCAATGGATTGATCAGGAGCCCTATTATCTCTCGTTCGCTCGACTGGATCCGTTGAAGCGGATCGATCGTATTGTGAAAGCCTTCCAACAGATGCCAACTCGGAAACTTGTGATCGCGTCGAGTGGCCCATCGGAGGGGGAGCTCCGTGAAATGGCGAAGGACTATCCAAATATAACGATCTTAGGCCGAGTGGAAGACGCGAAGCTGAAAGACCTGATCGGCCGCTGCACAGCGACGATTTATATTCCGATCAACGAAGATTTCGGGATGTCTCCGCTTGAAGGCATGTCTGCCGGCAAGCCCTGTATCGGCGTCGACGAAGGGGGGTTGCGCGAGACGATTATTCCAGGAAAAACAGGAGTGTTGATTCACAAGGCCTGCGAAATCGAAGATCTTGTCGCTGCTGTAGAAGAACTGACCCCAGAAAAAGCGCTCCCGATGCGCGCAGACTGCGAGGCGCAAGCCAAAAAATTTGATGTGAAGATTTTTGCGGAAAAAATGCGTGCCCTTGTCTATGAAACTCGCGATTGATGCTTCACGCAGCGTGGATCGCATCCAAAAAACAGGGGTTGAAGTCGTGAGTGATGCGCTGTTAAAAGAGCTAGAAGCAAGTTGTCCAGCAGAGGTAGCGATTACGTATTACACGCCAGAACTCATCTCTTGGTTACCGCGAGAAAAGCAACGCGTTCTTCCGTTCAAACGTTTTTGGACCGTGATCCATTTGTCGTACGCACTGTGGAAAGATCGGCCGGATGCGCTGTTTGTGCCCGTTCATAATATTCCGCTCTGGCTCCCAAAGCGGGTCGTTCGAATCATTCACGATATCTCTTCCTTTCGAGCGCCACAGACTTACGCCTTGAAAGAGCGCTGGTTGATTGCGCGTGATGCGCGAAGATCGCAGAAGGTTTGTAAGAAGGTCTTTGTCCCAACGGAGGCGGTGAAGCAAGATCTGATCCAGCTGGCGGGATTCGCTCCTGAGCAAGTAATCGTTACAGGCTGGGCCTTGGATACATCGACTATTCCAGTGGAGTCTTCAACGCGCTCTTCGCAAAATAAACCGTATCTCTTGTTCGTGGGTCGTATCGAAGACAAGAAAAATGTTCGAGTACTCATCGAGGCTTTTCGCTTGTTCAAGATCGAGCATCCTGAATGGAAACTGATTCTGGCGGGAAAACCCGGCTATGGATTTGAAGCGATCGAACCCCTGCTCAAAGAGCCTGGGGTAACCCATCTTGGGTACGTCACCAACGAAGAAAAATGGCAGTTATTACGAGGTGCGGCGGCCATGGTGATCCCTTCAAAAGAAGAAGGTTTTTCCTTTCCAATGCTCGAAGCCTTTCAGGCGGGTATTCCGGTCGTCGCTTCAGATATCCCGCCGCTTCACGATGTTGGGGGAGAAGCCTGCGTGTTTGTTTCTCCGGTCGACCCCGGTTCGGTCGCGAGGGGACTGGCTTCGGTTGTAGCTGATAA
>CAZRDS010000020.1:12450-13701 GCA_964598895.1 uncultured Gammaproteobacteria bacterium
GTTTAAAGCTTTTCTCTTGGCAAAGAATCGCGAAACAAGTCTGGGATTCGATCTTGCTATGATCTATTCTTTAAATGACGAAAACTCCATTCTATGAATCCCTCTGAATACATTCAAAAAGCCCTCCGAACGGAATCTCCCTACCGTTTTGAAGCGACGGGTGGTGTCACGGCTCGTATCGAGCATGGCGTTATGGGTGTTGTGGGTGAGGCAGGTGAGCTTATGGATGCGGTCAAAAAATCCAAGTTTAATGGCCGTGTATTTGATCGTGTGAACCTTGTCGAAGAGATTGGTGATGTGATGTGGTATCTCGCTCTGTTAGCTGACGAACTCGGAGTTTCTTTTGAAGAAATTTGGGAAAAGAATATCAACAAGCTTCGTCAGCGTTATCCAGAAAAATACAGCGTTGAACAATCAGAGCATCGCGATCTAGCATCAGAACGTAAAATACTAGAGACCTGATCTTATGCCTTCAAAGTATCAGTCCACTATTCGGGTCTTCATGTTTTTAGGCCTGGCGCTCGTGTGTCTTGAGGTAACCCTTCTCATTATTCTTTCGCCCTGGACCAAGATCCTGCCACGTTCTTCGCCTTCGATGGCTTCAAGAACGTTGAATACGGTCACCACAACGCCACAACAAAATCCAGATGAAGTAAGAGACACGCGTGGGGCTTGGCTTGTTGTGCGTGGGGTTGCCCTGCCAGCTGGGACGATTACACAAGAATGCCGTGGCCAGTATCGTGTTCTGAAAACATCAGATCAGGTAAGTGTGATTTATTGTCTGAATGACTTCAGGGTCAGGATGTCACCTGCTACCGAAACACAGAAGTATGAACTTCTCACCATACAAAATACGACCTCGAGCAATGGACTATCCTTACAGCAGGCGACGCAACTCGGATCGGCCACAGATCAAAATGCTCGCCTTTTGTTCCAGGTAGATGGATTAGCAGACTGCGACAACGACATGATGGGGTGTGGGTTTAACTACACGTTGAGGCTTGCAGATCTTGCGAAGCCGGATGCCGTTACCCATTTCACAAATAGCGATGTCCGGTCTGCGGAGCCAAAGTATTGGAATGCGGATTACACAAAAGGCTATACGTTTTTGGGCGTCTGTGAAGGTGGATGTATCCCAGAGCCATTATACGGTTGGAATATCAAAGACGGGAAAATGCAGGCCCTCACGAGCGAAGAGGCGTACTTAAGCCAAGAGCACTACGATGGACGCATTCCAGATTTGAAAAATGA
>CAZRDS010000020.1:13711-15321 GCA_964598895.1 uncultured Gammaproteobacteria bacterium
AAGCACTGGGGAGCCATCAAGTGGGTGGATCTGAATCACGTTGAAGCCCAATTGATCGATCAAAACGGAAAGATCACGAAGCTCCGCAAAGAAGTGAAGTAACTAGGGCTTGAGGGCTGCTTTAAAGGAAAGAATATCGAAGTAGGGGAGAATGAGATCGTAATCGTAAAGTTCAAGCAAGCCGTACGACTGATTCATCGGAAAGAGGAAATACTCATTTCCAGGGTGAAGCTTTTGGAAGAGTGTGCCAATAAAGAGACGGACTTGGGCAAAGTCGGCAGAAAAAATGGTAGAGGAGTATTCTTCCAGAGCTTCGGCATACGCGTGTGAAGCTTTATCGCCCTTGAGCACTTGTTTGACTTCTGGACGGGGGATCAAACTTGCGAAGGCGATCTTCACCGGAACTTCGTTGATGGTGAGGCCGGTAATGAAGCGCCCGATCCGTATTTGCCAGTCAGAGTTGTTGATGGTTTTTGTGCCATTCAACGTGACCCAATAGCCATCATTTGTATAGCTGGCCGCGAGTGCGTTGCTGGCGAGCACAAAATCACGCTGAACAGCTTCATCTAAGATTTTGTATTCAGGTGTTTGAATCAGTGATTCAAGTTGCTCAAAAGCGCTGGTCATAGAGTGGAAATGGAATTTGCTCATCCTATCCTATCGACAGAGAAAAAACGACCACTCGACGCCCGCCCGCGCCTCTGGTCTCATAGAGTCATATGTTTGAAGACCGTTTTAAGGGGGTCATTACAAAGTCCCAAGAGTTTCCGGATAAAGAGGGGTGGCAACGAGCTCAGGGCCAGGCACTTGAGGCGTTGCAGGCGATTCCTTCTGATCGTGAACAGGCTGATATCATTCGCGTTGAATATCCAGATGGATGTGTCAGCGCAGATCGGCCACCTGTCTTTGACCGTCCTGATCCAGCCAAACGCCCGATCATTTTGAATAATGAGTTCTTTTCACCCGCCTCTGAAAAGGTCAGAACACCTCGCCTCCAGCCATGGGATGGAACGCTTTCGGTACCAGATACTCTCGCGTTATTAGTGAAGAGAGGAGTTCACGCCGTTTCATTTAAAGAGCTTGCCACGGACCCCTTCCGCACTGTTTTGCGCGATGAACATGAATTGCGCCAGCTTGTCCTGACGGGGGTTGTACTTCGCTACCAGAACAAAGACTGGTATGCCGTGTTGGATTATGCGGCAGGAGAGGAGAAGATGGCGCGTGTCACCCGCCGAACACAAGGTCAGGGGAGATTTGTTCTATTTTGTACCGAGGAACGACTTCAGACAGCGGCTAAAAACCTGCCAAAAGGCCAGGTATTGCTCCTTGTTTAATGAAGAGACGGATTTTATTGTCACAAAGGCATTGAAGCGAGCATAGTCTTTGGAGAGAACGTCGTTCTTCCTCTATGACTCTACCGGAGAAGCAGGAGCTGTTTGCTCGGGAGTATCCCGATCTGTTTGATTTTCTGTATCGATTTATTCAGAGTCGGTTGTTTGATCGAGAAGAAGCGGATGATGTTGTATCCGAGGCGGTTACCAAAGCGTATTCCCAGTTGGAGCGCTTTGATCCGGAACGAGGAAACCTGCGGCAGTGGCTTACGGGGATTG
>CAZRDS010000021.1:0-3471 GCA_964598895.1 uncultured Gammaproteobacteria bacterium
AGTACGGCCGATGCCATTCTTCAATCGACCATGCTCCGTTTGGCAAGGCGAATAATCGCCCTAAGAACGAGCTATCAGATAGTAAGAGCTGGTTGCTTGAGGTTGTCATCCGTAGCTCGATCGAGCCGCTCTGTTCGCGCGTACCATTTGGGAGAAGGGTTCGTTCGATCTGTTTGTTGTCGATGTTTACCGTCAGCGCGCTGCCGGCATTAACCCCAATCAAGGTATTGCCTGACCAATGGTAGTAGCCCTCAGATAGGGACTCTAACGTTGTTTGTCCGCGTGCCGCTTTCACGAACCAGCCGCTCGGCCATTTGGTTGTTCCTCCTAAGAGCAGCGCTTCACCGTCGGCACGCCAACGGAGCGGGAGCCCACGGATACTCGAAGAGGGAACTGTCAGCGGGACAAAATTTGCCACTTGCGAGGGGCTCCACCAGCCGAGTTGTGTTCCGATACTCGTCGCTTGAAAAGCAATGAGGCGTTCTCTGGCCGGGTCATTTTCTAGCCGAATGTAGGGTCCGGCCGACACGAGCTCTGGTTCTCCTTGCCTCCACAAGCGAATATGATCCGTGAACGAGGCGCGCTCTGCCTGAACGAAAATTGGTTGTTCCCAAGATCCATACCCCGGCTTCGTTACGCGCACGCCATGCCAACCGGGTGTGATCTGTTGAAATGTTACGGGAGTTTTTTCACCCGTGTCCTGGTTGTCGATCGTGACACTCCCCCCATTTGGAGTTGAGTCGACGATTAACGTCCCATTTCGCTCTACAGCGCCTTTTTTGAAGTTATAGCGATACCCAGCGGTGTAAAAAACGAGCAGCGGCGCCGTTAAAAAAAAGATCGCAACGTACAGCCACGGGAGGATCCTGCGGGCGAGCGGCGCTTTGTAGGAATGTGTGCTCGACATGTAATTGTCTTAACGATACACTCTTCCCGTTTCGGCCGACAAGCGACACGTCGTTCTTCATGGGCATTTATTCGCTTATTTTCTGTCGCGTTTTCTATGGATCTGATCATTCGGGGAGGTCAAAAGCTGGAGGGAAAAATCGCAGTGAACGGGTCAAAGAATGCTGCCGGTCCGCTGATTGCTGCATCGGTTTTGGTGAAAGGGAAAACGCGTTTTGAAAACGTGCCGCGTCTCACAGACGTCTTGAAGTTGCTCGAACTCCTCGCAGGGATGGGCGCGGACGTAGAGTGGACTGCTGAACATGCGCTCACGATCGATACCAAGCACATGGATCCGTCGAAGCTCGATCGTAAGCTCATGAAGAGCATGCGTTATTCAATTTTGCTCCTTGGTCCGATGCTTGCGCGCTTCCGGAAGGTTGTTGTCCCAGAGCCAGGTGGTTGCAATATCGGAAACCGCCCTATCGAAACGCATTTGTTTGCGCTCACTTCGCTTGGCGCCAAAAGTGAACGCGATAGTGATGGCACGCTCTACCTCGAGACGGAGAAACTGAAAGGAGCCTATGTGATTTTGCCAGAATTTAGCGTGACCGCGACGGAAACACTGATCATGGCCGCGGCTGTTGCAGCGGGCACGACCTCCATTCGTTTGGCGGCCGCTGAACCACACGTCCAAGAGCTGTGTGAATTTTTGAATCTGTGTGGTGCAAAAATTACGGGGCAGGGGACACACGACCTTGAGATCCAGGGCGTCAAAACCCTACAAGCACCAAAGACTGCCTGGTCTGTCATGCCGGACATGATCGAGATGGGGACGTTCGCGGCAGCGGCGGCTGTTACGCGTGGTTCGCTTGATATCGGTCCTGTGATTCCTTCTCAGTTGGACGCCACCCGTTCACTCCTTCGTCGTATTGGGGTGCAAGAAGAAATCAAAAAGAATCGCTGGCACGTACAGGGCGTGGCCCAGATGAAATCATTCAAATTGCAGGCGATGATCTTTCCAGGCTTTCCCACAGACTTGCAAGCGCTCTTTGGACTCATCGCAACGCAGTGTCATGGCACAAGTTTGATCCAGGAGCCGCTCTACGAATCTCGTCTCGGGTATTTGAATGAACTTTCAAAAATGGGAGCGAATGTCGTGATCGCTGATCCACATCGTGCGGTTGTGAGCGGCCCAACACCGCTCTACGGCACAGAAATTCGCAGCCTCGACTTGCGTGCCGGTGCCACGATGATTCTCGCCGGGCTGATTGCTGAAGGTGAAACGATTATTCACGACGCTGAAATTATCGCACGTGGCTACGAACACTTAGACGAACGTCTTCGGAGCGTTGGTGCATCTATCTCGTCTGGGACAGATCGCGGTTAACGAGTACACTCAGGCGTATGCCTATGCACGAACCTTCTCCTTCTCATCCGCATCTTACAAAGAAACTGGTCGCTGCGTTTTTATTGTTGAGTGTTGGTTTCCTCGGAGGGCGCTATTCCCAGGCGGGATTCGCTACGGGGGTCTACAGCTTACCGTGGCAGCAATCCGCAAGCGGAACAGCGAATGTTCGAGGAGTCGGGCAAGCCCTTCCTCGCGACCTCAGTTCCAAAGACGTCGAGTTTAGCCGCTTTTGGGACCTGTGGCGTCTTTTGAAGTCCAAGTATTATCGCCAACCTGTTTCGGACCAAGAACTGTTCTATGGCGCGATGCAGGGCCTTGCGCATGGGGTAGGAGATCCGTATACCACCTACTTCCCTCCAACCGAGGCAAAAGACTTTGAATCCTCCCTTCAGGGAGAGTTTGAAGGGATTGGGGCAGAGATCGGGATTAAAGATGATCAGCTGCAAGTGATCGCTCCCTTGCCGGATACACCTGCTTCGCGGGCTGGCATCATGTCTGGGGATATGATCGTCAAAATTGATGGCAAAGATGCCCCCGGAAGGCGCGGAGAACAGGCCGTAAAACTGATCCGCGGGCAACATGGAACGAAGGTGGTGTTGAGTCTGTATCGCCCAAGTCAGAAGAAGCCCCCCTTTGACGTTTCTATCCAGCGTGACATAATTCAAATCAAGAGCGTCAAGTGGAGTATGGCGCCTGGGTCCAAGCGCATTGCGATCATCGAGATCAGTACTTTTGGCCAAGACACAACCGCCGCCTTCCGTGATGCTGTCCGAGAAGTCTTGAAGAAAGATCCACAAGGATTGATCTTGGATCTCCGAAATAATCCAGGGGGATACCTTGATGGAGCTGTTGCGATTGCGTCTGAGTGGGTTGGAAAAGAGATCGTCGTCAAAGAACGTCGGCAAGGGAAAATCATTGAAGAGATGCATGGAGAAAATCCAGCCCGTCTCGATCAAGTTCCAACGATCGTGCTTGTAAACCAAGGTTCTGCCAGCGCTTCAGAAATTGTCGCAGGAGCGCTTCAGGATTTAGGTCGAGCACGTTTGCTCGGAATGAAAACGTTTGGCAAAGGGTCGGTGCAAGAATATGAACCACTGTCAGATGGATCAGCGGTCAAAGTGACGGTCGCCGAATGGTTGACTCCACACGATCGCACGATTCAATCTGTCGGATTA
>CAZRDS010000021.1:3481-15137 GCA_964598895.1 uncultured Gammaproteobacteria bacterium
GAACGAGCCTTGGAACTTCTTACCAACCCGTCGCATTCAACGACGACCGTCGGGCTCCCAGCCACGACGACCAGGAAGTGATGCCAATCTCCCATTCCAGGCAGTTATCTGCGCTGGTGGGATTATTTTTCGCCGTAAAGAAGGCCGCGTCGAGATGTTCTTTGTAAAAAATGCGACGGGGCGTTGGACCTTCCCAAAGGGAAAGCAGCAGACGCCAGAGACGTTGGTGGAAACAGCGATTCGTGAAATTCAAGAAGAAACAGGTCTTACGAATCTTCGTTATATCGCTCCGATTGGCAGCACCATGTTCCGCTTTCGCCAAGAAGGGGTGTTGATTCGAAAGACCGTGCATTATTTCTTGTTTGAAGCGCCGCCTGACGCCAAAGAGCAAATGAAGGGTTTGGAAGGGGGCATGTGGGAGGCTGCCTGGGTTTCGCTTGAAAAGGTGTTTGATGTGAGCAGCTATCGAAATTTGGATCGTTTGCTTGCTCGGGCACTACGCATGATTAGCCAACAGAGTGCCTTGTTGGTAGGTCAGGAAGGGATGCCTGCGTTGTCCACATAGGATTGCGCGAACCTCAGCCAAGTTTTTGTATTGTTGTCTAGACGATGAGAAGAAGAACGCCTACCATACAGGGTATGCGTTCTTCGTTTTTTGTCCTTTTATCGGGGGTCGTCGTGTTTGGAAGTCTCGCGATGGTCACGAGACAAGCACACGCCCAGGTTGGGGGTGTAGCGTCCACGGGCACAACTTCGATCTCGGACCTTATTCCGAATGTTCCGGCTGAACGGACATTCTTTCGGATGGGGGATGGTCGTTGGTATGACCCACGTTCTGGATTCAGCGCGGCAACAGAACAGGCCTTGCGTGATCTGATCAATCCTCCGGTTGTTGCTTCGACGTCTGCGACGGTTCAGCCGGTTCCAGCGCCCGAACCTCCACCCGCTCCGGTGTTCTTTCAGATGGCGGATGGTCGTTGGTATGACCCACGAACAGGGTCAACGGCGGCCTCAGAACAAGCCTTGCGAGACGTTATCAATCCACCGGTCGTACCGGCGGGGGGCGCCTCTTCTTCGAGTCCACTCCAAGAGTTTCCTTTAGTACAAGCCATTCGACGTGGGCAAGCGGCGCTTCGTGAGGGTTTGGTTCAGTCGGACACGCTCTTGAAAGAGAGGCCTGATTGGGTACCCGTCCGTTTAGCGGTGTGGAGGTCAGCGACGAACCAGATCGATTTAATTGATATTGAAAAACGTGGAACCGAAGTTCGTGGAACGGATCCACATATCAATGAAGTAAACGTCCTGTTATCGCGTCAGCTTCAGAGTCAGTATGCGTTGGCTTCTGAGACGGATGTCGTCGTCGCGATCCGGTATCCCCTCTATCGTGAAGTGACTACTGGAAAGAAAACAAAGTATCAGCGAGAAGATGTGGTGTATTCCCCGTATTCGCCGTTACTGCATACGGATGAGATGGTGCGTTTTGGACAGGCCTGGTTGGATACAGCGTTTCAACGTATTGCGGATGATCTGCGCACGCGCGGAGTCCGTTCACGTTTTGATCCATCCAAGCCCCTTGCAGATATGTTGTCGTCTGAAGTAGCCCGCGCGATTTTACTGATCGAGCATACGGACGAAACCTCGCTTGAGCGTGATCCAGGCGCTACCTACGCACGGATGCTTGTGACAGTTGCGGCGAACGCGACAACTTCTTATGCTTACAGTGATTCACACGTTGGTGCCCAAGGCTTTGCTCAGTTCATGCCATCCACGTACAGACTCGTTGCAAAAGATGAGTCCCTAGGATTGCCCCCAGAAGTTCAATCAGGGACGCGCTCTTTTGAGACCGCCGTGAAGGCAGAGCTGGTCTATCTCGATCGACTGTGGTCGGTCATGCCGAGCCAAGCTAAAGCACTTTTTCCAACGGATCCAGATCGCGCCGCCGAATTTGTGGTGGCTGCCTATAATGGAGGGGAGGGGCGTATTCAAAAGGCCGCCGCTGTTTGGGGCGATGATTGGGCAACGCCTGATGCGTCTGCGTTGAAAAAAGCTCAGGCGAACGTCACAGCAACGACTGCCGATGTAAAGAAAGCGAAAAAGGCGCTCACGGCCGCCAAAACGACCAAAGCCAAAACAGCCGCCACGAGCAAGCTGAAAAAAGCCAACTCAGCCTTAGCGGATGCGCAAGATAAATACGATCGTTTGCAGGCAGGAACGCTGCGTGATGAGACGATCGGCTATGTTGCTAAATTCAAGAACGCCCTCAAAGGAATCCGTTTGGTGAAGGCCTCGTTGCAAGGCAATTCAAATGTGAACATCGCGAGTGTGAATGCTGCGACGACCACGAGCAGCTTTTAAGAGATCAAGCGTTTTTTCACTTCTTCGATCACGTTTGTTTGAAGCTCAATGTGGGGGAAGGTTCCAGCCACGCTAAACGTGGCTGTTTCGCGTGTACCCGTGCCATGGAAGGGACGTGTCACCTCGATCGCTGAATGAGGGGCGACCGCATGCAGGCGCGCATGCAGGGCTTCGGCTCGATGATAGAAAATCAAAACGGCCTTCGCTTCTGGTGCATAGCGAATCAATTCTTCAACGACGCCGTCGGTTGCATCCAAGTCGCTCTTCGCTTCAAGCAAGTCTGTTTCGGTCAAGAAGGTCCAAACAAGGCCGCTGGCTGGATCGCTTTCAAGGCGAGACAGAGCGGCGCCCCACAAACGCAAGGATGCCACCGAACGAGTACGCCAGATGCCGTAGACCACTTCTTCGCGTCGACCACCAAGTGCGACGAGCTTAGCAGCGCGTTCCAGCGTTTCTGGATGCAGGTTTGGCGTACGGAAGGCGCGGGTTTTTGCGACGATGCCTGCAAGCAAACAGGTTGCCACATCTGGCGTCAGGCGATCGGCGGCCCATGTTTCAAGCCAGGCGTGGACGACTTCCGCAACAGAGGACTTTCGCAAATCCACCAGATTGATCTGGCCCCAGTATTCATTGGTGGCGTTGCAGTCGATGTTGACCGTGACGGCACGTGACAAAAAGTCGGTCTCACGTCGGCTGAGTTCTCCAAGGGATTGTTTATCTTGTGCGCCAAGAGCGATTACCAAGTCGTAGCGGTCATCGGCGGCGCTGAAGCGGGCATCTTGACCGCTCCACGAGCCTTCTTTGGGGAGGAGCGTAATATCCAGCATCCCGTCACGGACTTCGTACAGCAATTCTTGAAGCGCACTTTTCGAAACATCCAATTTAAAATGATACGCACGCAGAGCGCCAACAAGCGCACGGATGCTCAAGCCTTCGGTCGGCAGAAACGTTGGTGCGGTGGTAAAGCCTGGAATGACGAGATCGAATGGAAGCCCCTCCGCCTTTAAACAATGCGCGAGCGCACAGGCACTCGCCACCTCATCGAGTGATGGGTGTTCGCAGGTGGTGATCAGCGTTTGGCGTGAGCGTTTGAGGAGCTCTACCGCTTGTGCTTCCATGGTGCGGGCCATGTGGATTCGATCCGAAAAAACAGGTAGTCGGACGAGGTAGCTTACGAATCGTTTGACTTAGAGTCAAGTTATTTGAGGCACAGTTGTAAAGGTCTTGCCTAGCATTTTTTACCCAGCTTTCGTACACTCAACGTTAACTATGCAGAACATGCAAGATTTCCCCAAAAATTACGCCTCCCAAGCTGTTGAGGAGGGACTATACAAATGCTGGGAAGAAGCGGGGGTATTTACCCCGGATCGCTTACCGGACCGGAACAAAAAAGGGGAGCCCTACTGTATTATGATGCCCCCGCCAAACCGTACGGGCACCCTCCATATGGGGCATGCGACCATGCTCGCGGTTCAGGATGTGCTTATTCGCTTCCATCGTTTACGTGGACGAAAGACCTGGTGGATTCCAGGGACAGACCATGCCGCGATTTCGACGCAGGTAAAGGTTGAGCAGATCCTGATCAAGGAAGGGATGAAGGATCCTCGTCGAGAATTGGGGCGTGAAGGATTTTTGGAAAAGGTCCGGGAGTTTGCGGAGAAATCTGCAAACACCATTCGTTATCAAACACGCATGATGGGATCTTCCTGTGATTGGTCGAACGAGCGCTATACCTTGGATGAACCACGCAATCGGGCGGTGAACGAAGTCTTCAAACTCATGTTTGAAGATGGGATTATTGAGCGTGGCTATCGAATCGTAAACTGGGATCCGCAATTTCAGACGACCTTATCGGATGATGAAGTGTTGGCGAAGCCAGTGAAAGCCAAGCTCTACACCTTTAAATATGATGCGAACTTTCCGATCGTGATTTCTACAACACGTCCGGAAACAAAATTTGGAGACACTGCGGTGGCGGTTCATCCAGAAGATGAACGCTATAAACAGTATGTTGGAAAAGTCTTTGCGCCGGTTTTTTGCGGGAAGCAGCTGGAAATAAAAATTGTCGCTGATGCCTGTGTTGATCCGGGGTTTGGAACCGGAGCGCTTGGCGTCACACCAGCGCATGCGGTGATTGATGAAGAGATCGCCCAGCGTCATACGCTTCAAGCCGTTCAAGTGATTGGAACAGATGGACGTCTCCTGCCAGTGGCGGGGGAGATGTTTACGGGTAAAACAATTACAGAAGCAAGAGAGCTCATTGAACAGCAGCTTCAGGCTTCTGGTCTTTTAGTGAGCGTCGAAGAGATCGATCAAAATCTCCCCATTGCAGAACGTGGTGGAGCGCCGGTTGAACAGCTTCCGATGCGTCAGTGGTTTGTCCGTGTGAACAAGCCTTTTACGCTTCGTCAGGATACGCTCGGTCGTTGGAAGAAGGGCGAGAAGGCTACCTTGAAAGAGCTCATGCAGCACTCGGTGCAGTCAGGGCAAACAAAAATCGTTCCCGACCGTTTCTTTAAGACGTACTTCCATTGGATCGATAACCTCCGTGACTGGTGTATCTCGCGTCAGATCTGGTTCGGACATCGCATCCCGGTCTGGTACAGAGATGCAGACATGAAATATAGCGAAACCTCTCCCGGTGAGGGCTGGGTGCAGGATCCGGATACGCTCGACACGTGGTTCTCTTCAGGAATGTGGACCTTCTCGGCGCTCGGGTGGCCAAACGCAGAAGAATGGGAAAAGAATAAAATATTCCATCCAACCTCAGTCCTTGAGACGGGCTACGATATTATTTTCTTTTGGGTCGCCCGCATGATCCTCATGTCGACCTACGTGTTAGGGGAAGTTCCATTCAAGGACGTGTACCTACACGGGTTGGTGCGCGATGAACAGGGTCGAAAGATGTCGAAATCATTAGGAAATGTGCTCGATCCGCTCGAAGTGATCCCAAAGTATGGGACAGACGCGGTTCGTTTGTCGCTCCTCATGGGGACGACCCCAGGTCAAGATGTGAAGCTGTCAGAAGGTAAAATCGAAGGGTTAAAACTCTTTGCAAATAAGCTTTGGAATATCTCGCGATTCATCACGATGCAGATGGAAGATGAAACGAGTAGCCTCGAAACCCTCGCCGACCAGTGGTTGAAAACACGCTTAGCCGAAGTGGTGAACTCGGTCACAAAAAAGATTGAAGGCTATCAGTTCTCTTCAGCGGCGGAAGAGCTACGTGATTTCACCTGGTCCGAGTTGGCCGACTGGTATCTCGAAATCGCGAAAGTCGAAAAAGGAAAATCTGCGATTTTGCGCGAGACCTTGAAGACGGTTCTCATTTTGTGGCACCCGTTCATGCCGTTTGTGACGGAAGAAATTTGGCGGTTGGTGGGGTATGAAGGATTGCTCGCGCTTGCAGAGTGGCCTGCGTTGCCGGTTGTCGCTGGCGGCCAGGGAGTCCTCGAGGCGTTTACAGGGCTTCAAGCGATCGTGACGGATATTCGCCGCGTGCGCGCTGAACAGGGTGTGGAGGCGGGGAAGCAGCTCGAATGTGTTATTAAAGCTACCCCTACGCTCCGTCATGTAATCGATCGGAATGGAGAATGGATCAAGCGTATGGCGGGACTGAACGCCCTTCTTTGCGGCGAAGAGCTTCCAGAAGGCTGGGAAACGTTAGCTTCGGGACAGACGATGCTCGCCTTGAATCTCGATGCAGCGATTGATCACGAAGCAGAGCGGGAAAAGGCTGCCAAAGAATTGAAAGACGTGGAAGCCTATCTTGTTTCACTTGAGCAAAAATTAGCGAACCAAGAATTCACGTCCAAAGCCCCAGCGAAAGTCATTGATGATATGAAGCGTAAGCAAACGGAGGCACAAGCGAAGCGCGACGTGTTATTGAAGAAGGTTCAGTAGTCCGTTCAGCTCTATGACGCGTTCTCAGATTCTCGGAGGGGCACTTGTAGGGATGTTAGTAGTAATCTTTGCGGTAGGGATGGAATTGCGCTCTCAAAAACCGGTCACGCAGATCCCTGCTCAAGATGAAGATAAGATCTCGTTAGAGCTGCCCGGAATGAGGCGGAAGCCCTCGCGCATGAGTTCGAGTACTACCCCAGGCTGGGATGTCTATACGAGCGAGCAGTTAGGGGTCATGCTTGAAATTCCTACGAAGTGGAAGAGACGTGAATACGTAGAGAAGAGTTCAAAAAAAGTGGTTGCAGTTGCTTTTGATCCGTCGAAAGTAGCGACGCAAGAGGAGTATGAAGTGTATGATCAGTCTCCGGGTCGCGTGTGGGTTCGAGCGGGTCTTGGAGAGTGGGCGAGTGTGATTGGGGTCACGACCACGCGGACGGTTGGTCCAGAACAGATCCTCATGAAATATTTCAAATCTGTACCAGGGGAGGTGGTGCCAAATCCTGCTTGGGTTGGAATGACGGCAGAAATCTACTACAGCACGTCAAATACGGTTCCTGTGGTGATCGAGCTTTCCTACCCGACGTCTGAGTTCCGGAATCGCGCGGCGCAAGGGGTGTTGAAGAAAATCATGGATTCGGTCCGGTCCGCGGCGGTCCCTCCAGCGGCTCGATAAATAATGGATTATTGACAACGTAAGCGATTTCGGGTTAACTCGCCTAATCGCTTGCTTTTGGTTTGTGCAAACGATCGGACCTTAACGTCTATTCTGAAGGGGCTGTAGCTTAGCCTGGTAAAGCAGCCGGACGTGGAGCCGGTACAGCGAGGGTTCAAATCCCTTCAGTCCCACCCTTTAGTTGCCGGCATCCTCCCATGCCAAAGGTTAACATAAGGAGCGCAGGGTGCCCCTGGCCCTGTGTCTGGTTTGGTAGCTCAGCCTGGTAGAGCGCTCCGGAGGTCCATACCTTCGGGGAAGTCGAGGGTTCAAATCCCTTCCATTCCACCTGCGTGCAGTCTTTTTACAAGAGGCCCCTCGATCGAATCTGATCGGGCGGGCCTCTTCCTATTTCAGGCCGAGATCCGTAAGATAGTCCGGTATGTCTACGCCTACGATCGACCCCCAAAAACTCGAATGGTTTTTGAATCATGGAGTGGAAGAAGTCCTGCCTTCAAAAGAGGCATTACGTGAAAAACTCCTGCGCGGAGACCGTATTCGTATGTATTATGGGATCGATCCAACGGGCCCTACAATTCACATTGGCCATTTGATTCCCTTGATGAAGGTTGCTGAACTGCAGGAGCTTGGGCATGAGATCATCATTCTCATTGGAGATTTTACCGGGATGATCGGTGATCCAACGGATAAGGGGGCGACACGGAAGCCACTTACTCGTGAGCAGGTTTTGGAAAACTGCCGTCTGTATAAAGAGCAGATCGGTCATATTATAAAATTTGATGGGCCGAATGCGGCACAGATGCGCTTTAATAGTGAATGGTTGGCGAGACTCACCTTCACGGACGTGATCGAGCTCGCGGCGCATTTCACGGTTCAGCAAATGTTGGAGCGTGACATGTTTGAAAAACGGATCACAGAAGGAAAGCCAGTCCATTTGCACGAGTTCTTTTACCCACTCATGCAAGGCTACGACTCCGTTGCGCTCGACGTTGATTTGGAGGTTGGTGGCAACGATCAAACGTTTAACATGTTGGCGGGTCGTACGTTGCTTCGTGAAATCAAAGGCAAAGAGAAGTTTGTCATGCGCTGTCGCTTGCTCACGGATCCAACAGGAAAGAAGATGGGCAAGTCCGAGGGCAACATGATCGCACTCACAGACGATCCAAGTGACGCCTACGGAAAAATCATGAGTTGGACGGATGGCATGATCGTGCCTGGATTTGAAATTCTGACGAGCCTTTCACAAGACGAAGTGAACGAACGGAAGCAGAGGATCGAAGCGGGGGAAAATCCGATGGTGCTTAAGCGCGAACTTGCTGAACGAGTTGTGGCGTGGGCATTTAGTCCTGAAGCAGCAAAACACGCAGCAGATCAATTCACACAAGTGCACCAGCAGGGGGAACGACCAACAGAGATGGGCGAATTGGTCGTTACAGAAGCTGAGCTGTCGATCCTGGAACTCTTGGTGCGAGGGGGCCTTGTGCCTTCAAAAGGGGATGCGCGTCGTCAGGTCGAGCAGAAAGCGGTTCGTGTGAACGATGTCGTTATTGAAGATATCAACGCCATGATTGCGCTTCATGAGGGCTTGGTGATTCAGAAAGGGAAACGGCACTTCGTGAAGATCGTGAAGAAATAATGAAATATGAAACGCGCACTCGGGTTTCTGTGTCTTGTGGTGGCAGCTGGACTGTACATGTCGCCGGCACTTGCTACGTCTGGTGCGTGTTCAGGGCATGGGGGAGTCAGTTGTAGCGCAGGTAGTGATTCGGATGGCTCTGTCATCTGCAGCGATGGTTGGAGAAATAGCAGCGTAGCCTACTCCTCGATGAGGGAATGCTCTGTGACAAGCGTCTATGTGCCAAGTTGTAGCTCTCCTACGACGAGCGATTGTGATGTCGGGTCACAGACGGCGATAAACGCGAGACGTGGTTTGTTGGGGAGTAGTATGGGCGACGCGGCGATTGCGCAGTGTCAGGCGACCCACGACGCGTTTATTCTCAGTCAGTCCATCTATCAGACGTGTATTGCAAATCAGTATTCATCGCTCTATCCGGTCTCCGTACCAACTCCTAGCCCCATTCTTCTTACGAATGCCTCCAATACGGATCAGCCTCTTACCCAAGCGATTCAACGACAAGAGTGGACTGTAGAAGGGGAATTCAGTGCGATGAGTTGTCCCGCGCTTTCTGATCGTGCGAGTTCTGGGAATTGTAAATGCCACCCGGGTTTTGTGGCCGTTTTGAGCAGCTGCGTTCCCGTACAGACCTACTGCTCTGCACGTATCGGAGCTCAATCAGAATGGAATTTTTTTGAAAAACAATGCGCTTGCAAGAGCGGATCAGTTATCGATGCGAATACACATCAGTGCCGATCATTGGCCGAAGTGTGTAGAGAGAGGCTTGGGCTTCTTTCGGTCGTAGATCTCCCTGATCATTGTAAATGCGCGCAAGGCACGGTCGTCGATGCACAGACGGGGAAATGTGAGTCGCTGGTTATCTTAGATCGCCGCAGAGCACTCACAGAATCAAGCATTCCAACAACCACACCTACTATCGTTGCAACAACGACCCCCTTACTCGTTGTGGAAAACGCTTCTACGAGTGAGGCTACAGTGAAGACGGTTTCACCGCTGATACAGCCCAGAGGAAGATTCGTACAGCCCAAGTCGCGACAGAAGGTACGTGTTATCCCCTCATTAAGAGCAGCTCTGGTAGGTACAGCTATTCCTAACACGCGGTATGAACTTCTTGAGCAAAAAGGTGAATGGATCAAGATTCAATTTGGGGAAAAAACCGGTTGGATTAAAAAATCAGCTGTATCTCTAAAATAATTCTATGATTTCTTCTTACGCGTGGAATGAATGGGCCGCTGCGCTTGCAGAACGGGTTGGGGAGATTTTAACGGTCAAAACCGAAGCGAATGAAGTTACTCGGCCGCAAGATGCGAGCATGGGCGATTTGACCTACCCCTGTTTTCGAATGGCGAAACAGCTTGGAAAAAGTCCCGCGGAGGTTGCCGAGATGGTGGCGGGTAAGCTCACGAACGCCTTTCCCTGGCTCGCGGAAGCGAAGGCGGTGGGTCCGTATGTGAACGTGCGTTTATCTGTCGGTGCGGCGGTAGAACGAGTTATTCAAGATATTGAAGCGCAGGGTCAAACCTATGGAACCGTGCCTTTGGCGTCCACGGGGCCACTTGTCTTTGAATACGCGAGCCCAAATAGTCATAAAGAAATACATGTTGGACATTTGCGTAACTTCGTTTTGGGCGCGGCGATCGTACGCGTGATGCAGGCGGCTGGTCGTCCCGTTGTGCCTGTAAGTTATTTGAATGATCTTGGCAGCAACGTGGCGAAGTGTTTGTGGCACCTGGTTCGCTCGCAGGGTCGTGATATCCGCAGTTTGCGTATCGAGGAGGTTCCAGCCATTTTAGAGCTGGTTCCTTCGGAACAGCGCACGGGAAAGTATCTGGGTCAACTCTATACAGAGGCAACGGCTGCAGTGGAGGAAGAAGCGAACAAACAGGAAGCCTCTTACGTGCAGGCGCAGCTTGAAGCTCATAATCCAGCCTGGGAAGCCCTTTGGAAGGAAACGCGTGGCTGGTGTGTGGAGGAATTGCTCCGGATCTTCGGCGAGCTTGGCGTGAAGGTTGAAAAACACTATTTTGAATCTTCTTTCTTAGATGAGAGTGCTCGTTTGGTAGATGAACTGCTGGCGAAAGGGATCGCAAAGGAGAGTCAGGGGGCGATCATTGTAGACATGGAAGAGTTGAAGCTTGGGGTTCTTATGATTCGTAAGACGGATGGAAACCTGCTGTACGCGTCTAAAGATCTCCCGCTTGCAGATCAGAAGCTCCGCGATTATCCAGAGGCTTCTGCGCTTCAGATCCTGACAGATGTACGTCAGGTGCCGTATGTTCGGCAATTGGCGGAGGTGATGAAGCGTCGTGGCTGTGTGAAGCCCTTACTTTCGTTGGGTCACGAGCTCGTTCGTTTGCCAGAGGGGACGATGAGCAGTCGTAAAGGCAATATCGTCACCTATCAGGGGTTGCGTGATGCGGTTCTTGAATATGCAACGCAAGGCGTGGCAGAACGTCATCCAGATTGGTCGCCGGAACGGGTTGCCGAAACGGCACGTTATCTCGCCTTTGCGGGGATTATTTTCTCCACATTGAAGCAAGACAATGACAAGGTGAGTACCTTTGATATGAAGGAGGCCTTGTCGTTCGACGGTGCAACGGGTCCGTATTGCCAATATTCCACGATTCGCTTGACTTCCATCTTGCGCAAAGCGGCTGCAAAAGGACTTATGCCGCGCAAAGACGCGCCGAATGCCTACACCCATGATTCTGAGAAAGCATTAGCGCTGTCGCTTGCGGCGTATCCGAATATGGTTGGGCTCGCTGGTCGTGATCAGCGTCCATCCGTTCTAACGCACTGGTGCGTTGAAACGGCCCAAAATATCAATGCCTTCTATCGCGATGTTCCCGTCATGGATGCGACAAAAGAAGAAGCAGAGTGTCGTTTACGTCTTGCAGTAGCTGCGAAAGAGGTGCTTTCTCTTGGTCTTGGTCTTCTCGGGATCTCCGTTCCAGAAGAAATGTAAAGTTTGCTCGGGATAGGTCTTCCAAGCGACCGTTCCGCGCCTGCTAGCGCTTCACTTATCCCCTGCGCCGTCGCTTGGGCAATGTCTCTTGGAAGACCTATCCCTCGCTTTGAGTGTGAATATG
>CAZRDS010000022.1:0-15095 GCA_964598895.1 uncultured Gammaproteobacteria bacterium
GCGATGGCCACGAGGATACAGAGAAAAAGGCACAAGTGTCAAGCCTTTTTCCTGAGTTTTTCCCGCTAATTCAGCGATTTCTTGGCGCTTCAACAGGATCTTACGGGTCTGGATTGGGTCATACCCCTCAATCTTTCCGGCTTTGGAGTAGGCGCCAATATGGCAGCCAAGGAGCCAAACTTCGCCTCCCCGAATGACCAAATAGGCTCCCTGAAGCTTCGCACCTCCCTCCCGGACGCTTTTTGTCTCTTGGCCGGACAGCACGATGCCACCCTCAAGCGTTTGAAGGGCGGTGTAGTCATGTCTCGCTTTTTTGTTCTCGGCGTAGACCATAGGCGTATGTTACACTAGCCGCATGTCAGCACAATCACCGCGCGTGATTTCGATCACGACCGGCACCATCCTTAAAACCATCGGAATTCTCTTGGCGCTCGGGGCGCTCTGGGTGATTAAGGACATCATTCTGCTCCTGTTTATCTCTCTACTCCTCGCAGGGGTGATGTATCCGTTTGTACGTTGGATGGCCGCCCACCGTATCCCCAAGGGGGTCTCGGTATTCCTGTTCTATTTCCTCTTGTTAGGTTTTTTGACTCTTTCTTTCGTGTTGCTTATTCCTGCGGTGGCGCGTGAAATGGGGATGTTGGCAGGAACCTATTCCCAGTCGTTTGCCTGGTTGGAAGGGTTGAAGGACGGTTTGCAAGGCGTTTCAGATAAATATCCGCTGGTGCAAAACTTGCAGGCCAGTCTCGGGAGTTTACAGCAGTATCTAGGCCAGAGTGTCCAAGGCGTATTGGGGTATCTCACAGCGCTCTTTGGGGGATTGGCGGGCTTGGTCGTTGTTCTTGTGCTCTCCTTCTATTTGATTGTTGAAGAATCGGCTGTGAAAACACTGTTTCGGAATTTGATTCCTACAAGTTATCAGGAAATGGCGTCAGACCTGATCTGGCAGGTGATCAATCGGCTAGGGGACTGGCTCCGTGGTCAATTGATTCTCGGACTAGTGATCGGGGGACTATACTTTATCGCTTTCGCGATCATCGGAGTCCCGTATCCAATTTTGCTTGCGCTCTTTGGTGCGCTGCTTGAGTTCATTCCTTACGTTGGTCCATTTATCGCGGCTGTTCCTGCGCTTATTCTAGCGGCATCCATTTCGCCGTTCGTGTTGCTTCTCACGCTCGCGACGATCGTACTCATCCAGCAGCTCGAAAATAATTTCATTGTGCCGAAGATCATGCAGCGCTCGGTGGGCTTGAATCCCATCATTAGCATCTTGGCGGTCATGATTGGAGCGCAAACGTTTGGGGTTGTTGGGGCGCTCTTGTCGATTCCAGTGGCAACGACGGCTTCGGTGGTGATTTCGGAACTCTTGCGTCGGCGTCAACTCTTATCCATTGATTCAGAACTTCTTTAACCACGAGCTGCTATGGCTGACTTGTCCTTTCTTCGTAAACGTTCGGGTGTGATTATGGTGGGCGTTGTGTTACTCGCGTGCTGTATCTTGCTGGCGCGCCAAAAGTTTTTTGCTCATGCTCCTTCGGATGCGCCGCTTACCCCTGTTGAACCATTATCAACGCTTCCACTCGCACCGATCGACCCGACCGTGCTCCAGGCGGACTGGCAGCATGCGGTGAGCTCCATCCTAGAAGATTACGACCGTACAGGTGATGCACGCAGCGCAAAAGAGCGTTTGTTGACGGTACGTGTGCCGGCCTCTGGTCGCGATGCGCACCTCGCGTTGTTCTTAGCTTTCAATACGCTTGGCGAAAGTCGTCCCGAAGGGAAGGCGAAATTGGCTCAAGCCCGCACCTTATTTCTGACGGCGAGCATTCCTTCTGCTTCGGTTCCCGTTTCTTCCTCTTCGACTTCTAGCACCCGATAATTTTCATGTACTTCCTTTTCCTGCGATTGCTCCCATGGCTGTCTGGAATCGGAATGGCCGTCGCATTGTGGTTCCAGTGGCGCCAGCCGTTACTGTATCCAGCACCCTTCCTTATCGGGATCGCTCTCTTCTTAGCGGCTTCACTTCTACTTTTGTGGAAGCGTATTTCTTTTGCGGGGTTCTTTGAGCGCATCGTACCCCCACTGGCGTTGCTTTTTTCGATCGCGCTGGCCTTTCTCATGATCGAGGACCCGCTCCAGCAGTTGTTCTTCTCGTGCGTCGCGGTGCTCACCGTAACCATTTCGCTTGAGATGCTCTTTTATTTTTTGTTCGATCCGAAACGCTATCCGGTGAATGCGCTGTCTCATATGGCGCTCGCGAGCGTACCGCTCACGGCCTATGCTCTGGCCGCCGGGCTTTCTGGGTTGCGCGTGTTTGTGAACCTACCGGCGTGGATCCCGTGTTTATTGTTAGGAGCCTATGGCTTAGCTGCGTATTGGACGACCGAGCACCCGGTTGCGGATGTGGCGAGTCGTCGTCGCTGGCGCGTGATGGGGGTGGTTATTGGGTTACAGGTAGCCCTTTTTGGGTTGCTTCTTCCGCTGGAGGTCTGGACGCAGGGCCTTCTAGCAGCCTTCCTCTTTGCCGTTCCGCTTCGCATTCGACGCTACGCCTTTCCTCCCGCGCCTGCCCTTCGCATTGCGATTTTTGAAGCGGTGTTCGTGAGTCTCTTTTTTGGAGCGCTCCTACTGACAGCACGCTGGGCCTAAGTTACACTGCCGATATGTTCCTCTATGCCAACTCCTAAACCGTCCACTGTCGTTCCTCAGATTGGCTATTGGCTGCTCGTTATTTTGGTTGGAAGTCTCGCTGGGGGAGTCGCCGGCTACCTTGCGGCCCAAACGGTCGCAGGTGGCTTGGATTCACGCTTGTCTCAGCTCTGGTCCCGCGTTTCGACATCGCTTGTCACAACCAGCACGCCCTCCAATACAAATACTCAAATCGTACCGCTTGAAATGGTTCGTCGCCCGGTGTATCCGACAGCCTTCATCAACCGCTCTGTCTCCCCGATGATTCCGCTCATTCGGAAAGCGGGTCTCAAGCTCATGGATCCGGTTACCTTGCCTACAGAACGTATCCAGGGTTACGGCGTCTCACTGACCTCAGATGGCTGGATTGTGATGCCCGCGAGCTTGTTTACGGGGCCGCTTTCAGATCTTGGGGTCGTCTGGCATTCGCAAGTCTATCCCATCAAGCAAGCGCTCCGTGACCGTTTGAGTGACTTGGTCTTCGTGAAGATCGACGCCACGAACTTGCCCGTAACGGCTTTCGTCTCCCCAGTGGATGTCGTCCCTGGTTTGGGTGTCTGGGTGGAGAGGGAGCCTCGTCAACTCCAACCAGAAACAATTACCGCCACTGATGCGCGTGGGTCACGTGAAATGATGGCAAGCGAACGCCTAAACCGTCGCTACCAGTTGTCCTTCACGGATGCCCTCACTCGCGCCGGAACCCCTGTCTGGAGTGACAACGGCGGATTGGTCGGACTCATTCTTGCTTCTGATCAAACAGGAACGCGCGTGATTCCAACGAGTGCGATTTCATCGGTGCTTTCACAAGTCCTCGCAACACGGCCGATTCAGCGCTCGGCACTTGGTCTGCGTGTGCAGGATGTGTCGTCGCTTGTTTCCGAAGGAGTGCGCCTAAATTGGCCGGAGCAGGGGATTCTGGTGCGGCAGGTTCTCTCGACGAGCACGGCGAAGTTCCTTCAAGAAGGAGATGTGATCGAGCGACTTGATCAAGACAGTTTTGATGGAAGTCTCGATTTAGGAGAGCGTCTCCTCGACTATCGTCCAGGAACCAGCGTGACGATCCAAGGCATTCGTAAGGGTAAAAGTTTCCAAGTAGATATTCCGCTTCAAACAACCACAACCGGCGAGATGCTAAAATAGCGAAGAGTGATATACTGCTCTTCGTATGTCTTCCGCTCTTTCTTTCAATCAATTTGGTCGCGCCTGGCGCACGCTCCTCGTCACGAGTTTGCTCGGTGCGGTATTTGCGCTCGCGTTCTCGTTGGTGCAACCGCTCCAATATGCGTCGACCGTGCGTTTGCTGATCACACAAACAACCTCAAGCGCGGTTGATCCGTATAGCGCACTCAAATTTACAGAACGCATCGCGGGCAGTTTGTCTGAGCTACTCTACTCTTCGACCTTCGCAAATAATATTTTGCAAAGCGCCAAGGACCTTGACCAGAGCTATTTCCCTCAAGACGAATACAGCAAGCGCAAGCTCTGGCAGAAGACCGTTGAGGCAGGCGTTTCTCCTGGAACGGGTATTTTGACGGTGAGTGCCTATCATCCTCGCAGAGATCAGGCCAAGATTTTGGTAGAGTCGGCTTCGCGCGAGCTCACGGTTCAGGCACCGAACTACTTCGGAGGAAACGTCCGCGTCCAGGTGATCGATGCGCCGCTCGATTCCCGTTGGTATGCCCGGCCGAATATCCCGAATAATTTGCTCTTAGGCTTCGGGGTTGGTTTTTTCCTTGGATTAGCCTGGCTTTTGATGGGGCAGAAGCGTTTGTCTAGAGGCGCTTAACACATTTTTTCCAAAAAAAAGGTCGAAATTTCCCTTCATTAAGGGCAAAATATTGAAATACAAGCGAAAAGTGCTTACCCGAGATGTACAAGGTTGCTTGACATCTTTTTTGTATTATGTTATAGTTATTCGTCAAGTTGACAGCAGGTAGGCAACTAAAACAAGTTCTCCGACGCTGCGGTCGTTTCACTGTCGAGAGTCCGTTAGACAGCTTCCTCCTCTGTCTAGCGAGCACTCCGGTGGGACGACCCGAACGCCGGCAGATGCTACATCATGTAGACGCCTGGTGCTCGAGCTCTTTCGACAACTTCACCTCCAACGCAGATTAAACACCTGCAAAGAGAATTGAGTTGAAAGGAAGGGTTAAGCATCTGCTTCGGCAGGACACGTCCCTAACCACGCAGTGAGGTCCATCGTGAACACCCGTTTCGCCTTGATCTGGGCTTTCCTCTTGGCCATGGTGGCCGGGAGCATCGCCGGCGCCCAGCCGGCCCCCTCCAACCCCACGGCGCTCTGCGCCGCGGACTGCGATCGCTGCGCCGCGGACTTCAGCGGCGAGTTCAGCTCGACGCCCAGTGCCACGGTGCCCCAAAGCCCCTGCGCGCTCGGCGCCGCGAGCAACCGCGGCAACTGCGCCGCGAGCTGCCTGCCGGCGCGTCTGTGTGCGCCGACCGTGATCACCCCCGGCGACAGCCGGAACATCACGCTCAACCCTGGGCAGTCGGTCACGATCACCTGTTCTCTGGCGGCCCCGCGCCGTCCGAGCCGGCAGGTGATCAACCAGCAGCTCGTCGTCACCTGCGACGAGAGCCTCGGCGCGATCACGAGCGAAGAGCTTCCTGGCACCTGCGGGTGCAACCCCATCGAGGGGTACGCAACGCCCAGGGCCGTGGTGGTCTCCGAGCACGTCGTGGGCCGCCACCTCGTGGCGAGCTACCGGGTGTCGCCGACGGCGCGGGAGGTAACCATGGGGTGCCTCTACGTCCCCACGGGGACGCCGCGCCCCTCGAACGAGGCGGAGCTCATCACGGGCCTCCGCACGGACGTCACCGCGCTGCAGACCGACGTCACGGGTATCCGCACCAATGTATCCGGCATCCAGGGGCAGCTCAACGGCGTCGACGGTCGTGTCGGCGTCCTCGAGCAGGCCCGCGCCGCGACCCCCGCCACGCCGGTCTCGACCTTCCGCGCCCGGTTCGACCTGGCGGCCGGCGTGCTGTTCCACTGGAACAGCGGGAGCCCCCTCGGCGCGATGGGAGCCGGCGGCTTCCTCCGTCCGGGCATCATCCTCCGGTGGACCGACTCGGTCGCGCTCCGCATCTACGGCGGCCCCGGGATGGTCGGCCAGACCAATACCCCCTACCGCGTGCGGCTCCCGAACGGAACGCTCCTCGACCAGACGGCCCCGATCTTTGCGGCGACCTTCGGGGTCGACGCGATCCTGGGCAGCGGAACGGTCGCGGCGATCCTCGGCGTCGACGGCTTCGTCGCCGGTCGCAGCGCCCCCACCCTGGGCATCCAGGGCAACATCTCCGGGCTCCTCGCGATCCGGGCGGACGTCCACGCGGGCGCTCGCTTCCGCATCGCGGGAAGCAACAACGGTGCCCAGCTGAACCTGGACGCGCTGCTCAACGGCGGCTTCTCGAACATCTCGGGCGTCGCCGGCGGGCAGTTCTTCTCCCCGTCGGCCTTCGGGCTCGGGGGCGAGGTCGCCCTCGCCTTCACGTACTGACTCACACGCAACAACAAACTCTCACCTGGAGGTGAAGAATATTCGTACATTGTGAGTTGATCCATGGTGGATTAACTCCTGGGGTGCACACGCACCGGCCGCGACAACCTTCTGTGTCGCACCCCAGCTCGAACTAGCTCATCATGCCTGCATGGTGGACTGATTCGAACCTTCCACTCGACCTTTCGACATGTGGGAAGAAAAGGTTCACCGATCGTACCGATCGTGACTCAAACCGGCTGTTCCAGAAAGTGGAGATTCTCATGAAGACCTCGACGCTCGCCATCTCGCTCTCGCTCTCGCTCTCGCTCTCGGCCGCCGGCTGCAATGTGCAGTTCGTCCCCGAGGCTGACGCCGCGGCCGACGCGGCCCCGGTCGTCGACAACGGCACCACGCCCCCCGCGGACGCCGGCGTGACCCCGCCCGCCGACTCGGGCAGCACGCCCCCGCCGCCGGTCGACGCTGGTCCCCAGTGCCAGACCGGCCGTACGGCTTGCGGCACCTCGTGCTGCGAGCTCGCGACCGACCGGAACAACTGCGGCGCGTGCGGCAACGTCTGCGCCGGCGCGGCGACCTGCGTCGCCGGGACGTGCGTCTCCCCGACGCCGCCCCCGGCCGACGCGGGAACCACGCCGCCGCCCAGCTGCTACGCACCGTACGCCCCCTGCGGCGGTGCGTGCGTCAACCTGCAGACCAACGTGGCCAACTGCGGCTACTGCGGCCGCGCCTGCGCCACGGGCCAGACCTGCGCAGCCGGCAGCTGCGTCTCCCCGACGCCGCCCCCGCCGGTCTGCAACCCCAGCACGTGCCCGACGCCGCCGCACAGCAACCCCAGCTGCGTCGGCAACGCCTGCTCGTTCACGTGTTTCGCGAGCTACGGCAACTGCGACGGCAACGTGGGCAACGGCTGCGAGACGGGCCTGACCACGAACGCCAACTGTGGCGCCTGCGGTCACGTCTGCGCCACCGGTAGCAACTGCCAGAGCGGCATGTGCGTGACGGCGCCTCCGCCGCCCGCCCGCTACCTGCGCGCGCGGATCCCTGCGGGTTACGCCTGCACCTGGGATCTCGACGTGGACCCGGCCAGCGCGATGTTCTGCGCACCGACCTCCGGCGGCGAGTTCTACGTCGACGTGTCCGGGGTGTACTGGCCCGGGAATCACATCCGGATCGGCGTCGCTACCAGCGACCCCCGGACGACCCCGGCCTCGCGGTTGACCTGGGTCGTGAACGACATCGCCAACCTCGGGCGTACCGCGCGGAGCCTCGGCTTCACGGTTCTCCAGTTCGAGCAGGGCGGCGTGGTCACGGATCTCCTCGACAGCGCGCAAGCCTGCGTCGACGTGTGCCACCCGGCCTACCCGGGCTGGCGCGAGACGAAGGTGACGGTGCGAACCCGCTCCGACGCCTCGGTCTGCCCGATCACCTGCGACGCCCGCTGAACCTTCCCACCCCACCTCCCACCGCTCGCCTGTCACTGCGAGCGGTGGATCACTCCCACCAGTGACATTCCCCAAGGCAACCTGCCTCGAGGATGTGCCCGTCGACTTGATCTAAGTCGGCGGGCACATTGCGTTTTATAGACAAAGTGTATTTTTATCCCCACTTGACGGTCTCTTTAGGAGATGGAACGGAGTAGATGTATGAGATCCCTCCATCAACTCTATCGCTTACGTCCGAACACGCGCTCGCTGCATGTGCCTGGTCCGCAAATGGTCCCTCCGCGTTGGTATCGTTTGGGCTTTCTGGTCAGAGAAGTTGCCAAGAAACACGGGCTCAAAAATCCCTTTGATTTACCGCCATTCGATCAAAGTGCGGCCACCTGCTAGTCTTTCGGCATGCACACCTTATTCAGCGACGTGGTCGGGCATGAAGCAATCCTGGATGTTCTGTCACGCGTCGTTCCGCGCCCGGGTCAGGCCTATCTTTTTCATGGACCGCGCGGAATAGGGAAGCGGATGGTTGCAGCGCGTTTTGCCGCAGCACTTCTCTTCTCAGCAGAGGAGCAAACAAAGCTCGACCGAACGCGACTTGCAGACCAGCTCCAAGCCCATCCGGATTTCATCCTGTTTAGACGCGAAGAAGGGACAAAAGAGTTTACGGTTCGTCAGGCGCGCGAACTTTTACAACGCGTCTCTCTGTCTTCTGCTCGGGGTGGAAAGATCGTCGTTCTGGTAGAAGCGGCAGATACATTGAACGAAGAAGGGGAGAATGCGCTCTTGAAGACGGTTGAAGAACCCGCTCATGCTCTGGTCTTTTTATTCATCGCAGAGCGGCCAGACCGCTTGCCGGCAACCCTTCGTTCGCGGCTTGCCCCACTAACGTTTTCTCGGTTGCCACGAAGGAAAGTCGCTGAGTGGTTGAAGGTCGTACACTCCGTGACTGATCCTGATAGCTTGGCGGAAGCCGCACGTGGCTGTCCTGGGCTCGCGCTAGAGCAGTTGGCTGACCTCGCCAGTGCAAGAACCTTCAAGGAACGGACGAGTGCGATCACCGAGCAACTCCTGCATGGGGATTTGGGAACGCGTCTGTCCGCGATTGAACGTTTTGTAAACGAAGCAGAGCGAAGTGAAGAGTCGGCCGCTGTCTGGCAGCGCCTCCTGGAGCAGTCTGGCCGAGCAATCCAACAGGAATGGCTCTCGCATCCACTCGAAACGGTCCGTATGGCGCGTGGACTTATCCACGCCTCTAAACTTGTGGGGGGATCCCTTTCTCCGCGTTTTGCGCTAGAATGGAACGGAACTCTGCCGCTTGTTCCCCATCATTTCATTCCTCGTTCCCTCGATTCGTCTTCACTCTTCTCTCTATGAATCGCCGGTTTTTGCTCCTTGCTCCGTTGTTCGCCTTGTCGCTCATGGGCGCAGGCTGTTTTGGGATCGGTGGTTCAAGTACGCCCTCCGTGTCAGACGGGGGAGTCTTTCGTACGCGTGACGAAGCCCTGAAGTGGGAGCAGCTCAAAGTATTGAATCTCGATACGCAGATCGGGAGTACCGTCGAGCTTGGGACCGTCTCTGTTGGCCTTGATCCTCAAGACCCAAATACGGTGTATGTAGGAACCAGCGAAAATGGTCTTATTTACACAACAAATAATGGCCAATCTTGGCAGCTGTCTGCTGGGTTAAGTAAAGGCAAAATCAATGGAATCGTTGTGGACGCAAAAGATCGCTGTACCGTGTACGCGCTCCGTGCGAACCAGCTTCAAAAGACAACCACCTGTGGTCGTGAATGGGGCGAAGTCTGGTCTCACCCTCGTGCAACGACTGTTATCACGTCGATTGTAGGGGACTGGTATAACCCGAAGACGCTCTACATTGGAACATCTGATGGAGATATCTTGCGGTCTGATGATGGGGCTACGACCTGGCGCCCAATGCATCGCATCGATAACACACAAATCAACGATCTCAAGATTGATCCCAAGGATTCGCGTGTCATCTACGCCGCAACGAATGGTGCCGGGATCGCGAAGAGCATCGATGGAGGAGCAACTTGGATTGATATTCGCCAGCAGCTTCAGGAGTTCCAGTACGCACGCACACCAAAACTCCTTGTGCTCGATCCAAATACGAAGGATCGTATTTACCACATCTCAAAGTACGGTTTGCTTGTGAGCGATGATGCGGGTGCTACCTGGCGTGCGGTTACGCTCCCGACGGCTCCACAAGACACGGAAATCTCGTCGTTCATTGTCAATCCGAAAGATCCAAAAATCTTGGTCTACTCCACAAAGACGGCGCTTGTCATGAGTAAAGACGGCGGAACAACCTGGGCTTCGAAGAAGCTTCCAACGACTCGCGGTGTCTCCTGGATGACTTACAGCCGAGAAGAGAAGCCAGCCTTGCTCTTGGGGGCGATTCCTCTCAAGAAGTAATCCTAAAAAAGCTAAAAGTGCCCCTCGCGGGGTATTTTTAGTTGTCTCTTCGAAAGACTATTTCCGTTGACCCATCGCATATTTTATGAGAGTCTACGTTCATTCTTTCTCTTTCTATGGCCAACCACATTGATGATCATCGTAGTGATTTTGAAGGAGCGATTGAGCATTTCCAGAAGGAGCTTCAAGGCTTACGTACCGGCCGCGCACATGCTGCCTTGGTTGAAGGTATTCGACTCGAGGTCTACGGACAGTCCATGGATTTGAAATCCATCTGTTCCATCACGATTCCAGATGCAAGGACCATTCAAATCGAGCCGTGGGACAAGACGGTCGTAAAGGACGTCGAAAAAGCGCTTATCGATGCGTCGCTTGGCATGCAGCCAAACGTTGCTGGTACGTCCATTCGTCTCGTGATGCCACCAATGACAGAGGAGACCCGTAAGAACATGGTGAAAGTCCTTCACCAAAAGGAAGAGCAGGCAAAAGTGGGAGTTCGTAACACACGTGAAAAAGTGAAGTCCTTAATCGCTGCCGATGAAAAAGCGAAAACGATTTCAGAAGACGAAAAACGTCGTCAACTGGAGCGCTTGGACAAAGTAGTGGCAGAATGGAACGCAAAAATCCAAAGTGTGACGGCCGATAAAGAAAAAGATATTCTCACGATCTAGTCCGTAACGCTCCAAAAATACCCGTATGTCTACGCCCCTCACCATGGAGTCGCTCGTGGCGCTTTGTAAGCGTCGCGGCTTTGTCTATCCTTCCTCCGAAATCTACGGTGGGTTTTCGGCGGTCTACGATTTCGGTCCATACGGCGTGGAGCTCAAGAATAACATCGCTGAAGCTTGGCGTCGGGCCATGATTCAGCAGCGTTCGGACATGGTTGGGTTGGACAGTGCGATCTTCATGCACCCCATGACTTGGAAGGCTTCAGGTCACGTGGATAGCTTTAATGATCCACAGATCGATTGTCGTGATTGTAAGAACCGCATGCGTGCGGACCATTTGCTTGAAAAGTTTGATGTCGATGCTGACAAAATGCCTGTCGAACAAATCAACGCAGAAGTTCATGCGCTCCGCGCCAAAGGAGTGAAGGTTGCTTGCGATAAGTGTGGAAAAACCAACCTGACACCCGCTCGCCAATTCTCCATGATGGTGAAATCCAACCTAGGATCGCCCGTCGATGAACTGACCGAAGAAAGTGCGGTGTATCTACGTGCCGAAACGTGTCAGGGTATTTATTTAAACTATAAAAACGTCATCGATACCGTTCATCCAAAGCTTCCGTTTGGGATCGCGCAGGTGGGAAAGGCATTCCGTAACGAGATTGTCGCGCGTCAGTTCGTCTTCCGTACGCGTGAACTTGAACAGATGGAGATGCAGTATTTCATTCACCCAGACATGACGGAAAAGGTGTATGAAATGTGGCGTGAAACACGCTGGAAGTGGTTGCTTGAATACGGTGTCAAGGAAGAAAATTTGAAATGGTACAAGCATGCAAAGCTCGCGCACTACGCGAAGAATGCGTACGATATTCTCTATAATTTTACCGCGTTTGGTGGCTTCAAAGAGCTTGAAGGCATCCATGCGCGTGGTGATTGGGATTTGTCTCAGCACGCGAAGTTCTCTGGCGAGCGCCTCGACTATTTTGATGAAACAACGGGAACACGTTTCGTCCCACACATCGTGGAAACAGCAATCGGTCTTGGTCGCGCCTTTGTTGCATTCTTGCATGAAGCATATACCGAAGAGCCTCTTGAAAATGGCGAAACCCGCATCGTCTTGAAGTTTGACCCACGTCTCGCGCCTATTAAAGCGGCCGTTCTTCCACTTCAAAAGAAAGATGGTCTCGCGGACCTTGCTTCGAGCTTCACCATGCAGCTCCGCAAGACGGGACTCATGATCGAATACGACGATTCAGGCTCGATCGGGAAGCGCTATCGCCGACAGGATGAAATCGGAACACCATGGTGTATCACGGTGGACTACACGACGAAAGAAGATCAGACGGTGACGATTCGTCATCGCGATTCCATGAAGCAAGAGCGAGTACCGATGGCTGATATCGCTGCATGGCTCGAAAAAGAAACACGCTGGGTTCGTTCCTAGTCATCTATAAAACAATATGAAGCACTCTCTGCACCATCGCACCCTGTCGAATGGCATCCCATTATTTTTGATTCCACGTTCGGATGTTCCTTCTGCAACGATCATGGTTTCGGTGAATGTTGGTTCACGTTATGAGTCGCCCGAGATCGCTGGAGCCTCTCACTTCATTGAACACCTGATGTTCAAAGGCACAAAGCGTCGTCCGGCGAGCATCGATATCAGCCGCGAATTAGACCGCTTTGGGGCTGAGTACAATGCCTACACATCGAAGGATACAACCACGTACTACGTGAAAATTGATGCGGCTGAATTACCTCGTGCGATCGATTTGTTGAACGACATGTTGTCGCATTCGAAGTTCGATGCGGAAGAATTGGATCGTGAGCGCGGCGTGATTGTTGAAGAGATCAACATGTATGACGATAATCCAGCTTCAAAAATGGAAGACCTACTTGAAGAGGTGGTGTTTCCTGGGAACGCGCTTGGTCGCACGATCGCTGGTCCACGAGAGGTGATCCGCACCGTTCCTCGAGAAGCGCTCATGGCGTATCACGCGGCGCACTACACGCCCGCTCGCACGGCCATCGCCCTCTCAGGGAACATCTCAAAAGAAGCCGAAGCGAAGGTAGAGGCAACGTTTGGCGCCTGGAAGCAGCCCAAGAAAGATGTTGCACGTTCAATCGAACGTTTCACTCCACAACCGCCTAAAAAAGGTCAGTGGCTCGCGTTTCATTCCAAGAAAACGGAACAGGTGCAATTGGGGTTGGCCTTTCATGGCTTAGCAGCCAAAGCCGAAGAGCTTCCTGCGCTAAAACTCCTGGGACATATTCTTGGAGGCTCCATGTCTTCGCGTTTATTTGTAGAGGTCCGTGAGAAGCGTGGACTGTGCTATTCGGTCAATGCCGGGCACGTTGCGTTTGAAGATGCGGGAGCTTTTGTGATTTCTGCTGGCCTCGACACAAAACGGGTCAAAGAGGCTATTCAGGTGATTTGGCAAGAACTCCAGAAAGTTGTGACGGATGGCGTCACCGCAACGGAGCTTCGTCATGCGAAGGATCATATTCGTGGCAAGATGATGCTGTATTTTGAAGATACATCCAACCAAACGAGCTGGTATTTACGCCAGTGGCAGACCTTTGGTGCTCCTCGTGAGCCAGAAGTAGCCCTCGCGGAGCTCGAAGCGGTCACACCGGCACAGGTCAAAACAATCGCCAAACGGTTATTTCAGCCCAAAGAGCTGCACGCTTCGCTGGTAGGTCCATTTACGCGCACTCCCATTGCCCTTTTCACCGGAATACGGTAAGGATGGGTGGTCTATGCGGAAATGGATTATCGCAAACTGGAAAATGCATTATGGCCCAATGAAAGCTGGGGCCTGGATTCGAGCCTTCCGTCGTGAACGTCTGCCAAAAGAGCTCGATATTGGCGTTGCCGTTTCAGCCGTTTCTTTGCCGGCGGCTCGTGCCTCGCTTGGTCGTGCGGGCGTTCCTACGCTCGGAGCTCAAAACACCTTCTGGGCAGATGACGGGGCGTATACGGGCGAAACCTCTCCTCAAATGCTGAAGGAGTTTGCACTGTCTTTTTGCTTGGTCGGCCACAGCGAACGTCGCATTCACTTAGGTGAAACAGATGAGATGGTCGCAAAAAAAGCCGAAGCTCTCCGCAAAAAGGGGATTCAGCCGGTCATTTGTATTGGAGAAACGGAAGCGCAAAAGAAAAAAGGCGAAACATTGAAGGTTGTCCGCAAGCAGATGACGGATGCGCTCAAAGAGTGGGACATGAAAGATACGACGATTTTGCCAGCGTTTGCCTATGAGCCTATTTGGGCCATTGGTTCAAACAAAGCCTGTTCGGCGCAAGAAGCGCGCGTCGTGCATGAAGCTTTGCGTGTGACGTTGACGAAGTTGTTTGGAGATCGTGCTGAAGGGATCCATATTTTGTACGGAGGTTCCGTAGATATGCGAAACGTGGGAGAATACCTCTCGACCACTGAGATCGACGGCGTATTGGTTGGATCGGCCTCTCTCGACCCACGAGCCTTTGGCCTTTTGTGTCGCTCGGCGGTTCCCGCGTAAGCCATGCTCTTGTCCCTTTTGCCGTTTCTTGGCGTCGCCGTTTGTCTCGGCATCGCTTTTTCCGTTGTCCGACGACATTGGTCTGAAATTCGGTTGCTCGATCCGGACTCGGTGAAAGAAGAACGCCAACGTCGCAAACGCATGGAAATGATCCATCGCCGTTTTGATCGTATTCGCGCAGAGCAGCTTTTACCATTTCGTCGTTTAGGCCGTGCCATTGGATTGGGGGCGACGGCTTTTCAAAAACGCTTGCAGGAACGAGTCCATGCCTTTGAGTCAACCTATCGGTCGGTAAAAAACCCCTTCTCTGCCATTGCTCCAACCACGCGCGAACGAATCAAGACGTTGCTTTCGGATGGTCGTTCACTCGCGCGTGATCTCAAGTTCGCAGATGCCGAGCGCCGCTATCTTGAAATTTTATCGCTCGATACGCGTCATGTAGATGCCTATAAGGGCCTGGGGATGATTTATCTGAAACAAAAATTGTATCCGCAAGCGCGTGAAACGTTTGAGTTTCTCTTGAAATTGAACAAGACAGATGATGCGATCTATGCCGGTCTCGCAGAGATCTCTGAGGCAGAAGGGGATTTACTCAAAGCAGAGGCGCATCGTGAAAAAGCCGTAGAGCTGGGCCTGCGCCAACCGCAACGACACGCCGAACTGGCAGAGTTTTTGCTTCGCCAAAATCGTCCAGTGGAAGCGCTTGTTCCGGCGGAAGAGGCGGTAACGCGAGAACCAGAGAGTGCCCGTTATATCGAACTTGCTTTAGAAACGGCCCTCTCTGCTAAGAACGCCAAGCGTGCGCGTCACTGGTATGACCGCTATCGTTTGATG
>CAZRDS010000023.1:0-14778 GCA_964598895.1 uncultured Gammaproteobacteria bacterium
AAGGCGAACGTCTCGCACGCTTGAATGGGTACGATGCCATCGTGCTCGATATCATGCTCCCAAAGAAAGATGGTCTGACCATCTGTAAGGATCTGCGCGCACAACGTGTACTCACCCCGATCCTATTCTTGACAGCCAAAGATCAAACAGAGGAAAAAGTAGAAGGTCTCGATATGGGTGCGGATGATTATTTGGTGAAACCCTTTTCTTTTGAAGAGCTCAATGCGCGCATCCGAAGCGTATTACGCCGACCTGCTTTGACCCAAGCGGATACACTTACATTTAACGGTCTCCATCTTGATACACGTAGTCAAAAAGTCACGATCGATCAAAAAGAAATCGAGCTCACCCTGCGTGAGTATGGATTATTAGAATATTTTCTTCGAAATATCGGAAAGGTGATCACGCGTCAAGATATTTTGGATCATGTCTGGGATCAATTCTTTGATTCGTTTAGCAATGTAGTCGACGTGCATATAAAAAATCTTCGTAAGAAACTTCCTTCACTATATGCGAAACGAATCAAAACCATCTGGGGGAAAGGCTATCGCCTCTCCTAAGGACCGTTTTTGGAACGCGCGACTCCAACTCACGTGTACCTACACCGCTATCCTCGCGGTCATTTTATGTATTTCCAGTGGCATTATTTATACCGCGTTTTCTACTCGTCTCACCCAACGTTTTGAACGCTTCCCTACCCGAGCTCCCATGATGGCGCTACCAGAAGGCATCATTCCTCCCCGTCCAGAAGAAGTTCTGCAAGACCTCCAAGGCTCACTCCTCGTCGTAAACGGATTACTACTCGTCCTCGCATCTGTATTGAGCTACTGGTTAGCCGGTGTCACACTTGAACCGATTCAAGAAAGCTACAATCGTCAGCGTCGTTTCCTAAGTGACGCATCCCACGAATTGCGCACACCACTCGCGATTCTCCAAGCCGACTTGGAGAATGTATTATCAGACCCACATGCCTTGGCGGACATGCGTGAACAAGCGAAAAGTCATCTAGAAGAAACTGAGCGTATGAGCCTGATCGTCAAAGATTTATTACTTCTTTCTCGTCTCGATGAAGCCGCCTCACCCGTTGAGCTGTCTCAATCCGTCGACCTACCCGCCCTCCTACAAACCACTGTCCATCGCTTTGATGCTTTTGCCAAACAACACGATGTAAGGCTGAGTTTCGCTTCCTCCGTCCCCTCATTCGCGCTCATCACACAGGAACAGCTGCTGACACAAGCCTTGAGCAACCTCGTGAGAAACGCGATTATCTACAACAAGCCTCAAGGAACGGTTCACATTTCTCTTGAAAAGGATGTTTCAACGGTACGGATCCAGATCGAAGATACAGGGATCGGGATCTCCCCAGAGGATGTGGATAAGATCTTCGAACGCTTCTATCGTGTCGACAAAAGCCGCTCTCGTCTCACGGGTGGGAGTGGACTCGGACTCTCTATTACACGCTCCATCGTTGAGCAGTTACACGGCTCTCTTCAGCTAAAAAGCGCTCTCGGAACCGGAACGCACATCACCCTTTCATTCCCCATCTGACCGGCTTCATCTTTCCTTCATAGGTGGTTTGGTAGCGTAGAGAAGTGATCACTCACATTCACTCACTTACCTTTCTTTCCCTATGAACTTAAAGACCATTCGCACCCTTGCTATCACCTCTGCTCTCATCGCAGGCGTTGCAGGACTCGGGACTGCCGCGGTACACGCAGCAACCATCCCAAGCACAACCGCACGTCCAAACCCGATGACAACACTCATCACCGCCATCTCGCAGAAGTTCCACTTGAATCAAGCAGATGTCCAAAAAGTCTTTGACGACCAACAGACCCAAATGCATCAGCAAATGGAGGCGCAACACCAAGCAGAATTTAAAACGCGCTTAGCAGAAGCCGTCACGAGCGGAAAGCTGACGCAAACACAAGCGGACCTCATCACAACAAAACAAGCAGAAGTAAAAACGTTTATGGACAGTGTGAAAGATAAAACGGAAACGGAACGTCAGACCGCTGTCAAAACAAAAATGGACGAAGTAAAACAGTGGGCAAAAGATAATAACATCCCTGAACAATTCGCCTTCTTTGGCCCAATGGGTGGCCCAGGTCGTCATGGCCGAGGCCCAGGCGAACAAGGCCAAGGTGGACGTGGTGGCATGATGCGCGGTGGCATGGGTATGCACGGCCGACGCGGCATGGCCCCTACAGCTCCAGGCGCAACCCCTCCTCAAGCACAGAATAATCAATAAACTTTTTCCCTTATTCACCTAACCAATCACCCATCCATTGTGACGCAATGGATGGGTGATTTTATATAGATCACTCTTACGAGTTCCAGTGTTCCAAGACCATCCCAAACAACGTTGAAACGAGCACCGCAAACGCGATCAAACCCCCATTGATGAGAAGACGGCGACGGACGCGCATCCCAGAAAGAAAGGCGAGCGTTGCAGAGACGGTTAGGATCAGTACGCCAGACAAAAGGATAGATGGCAGAGCATTTCGTGCTCCAAAAAGGAATGGAAGGATAGGAACAAGTGCTCCTACAAGGTATGTGACACCCACAATGCAGGCCGCCTTTAGAGGCGAAGCTAATGATCCTGCCTCTTCCTCTTCTTTTTTAATACTGAGTGCACGTGCACGCAGCTCATCGAGGGCCGCCACTTCACGCTCTGCACTGGTCGCCATAAACGCTCCCACCGCCATCGAAAGCGCTCCCGCCATCGCCACCGTGAACCCCGCAATCAGCACATGCGTCGTATCTCTAAAGGCAGCGGCAAAGCCACTCACCGCCCCCAGAATTTCAACCGATCCATCGTTGAATCCTAAAAAGGCATTGCGAATAACCTCAGGCCGAACGCTCCTTCCCGCAACAAGCGTAATCATGTGATCTTCGTGCTGTAACTCATCTTTCAAGATCGCCATCACGTCGGCCCGCACTGACGATTCGGGTGCGGAGCTCCACAGATTCAGATATTTTCTGATTCCATGCACTTCGATCGCTTCAACAACTAATAAGATTCCGGGAGTTCCAAAAACGGCTCCAAACAAGCTAAGGCTCGCAACTTTCGCCGTGCGTAAGAAACCCAACGTCGCGGGTGGGTTATCCGTTTTTTTTCGCCAAAAAGCCACGTGCTTCTTTTCTTCGGCAATCAGTCGATCGAAGAGCTGTACAAGAGCTGGTTGCGAAACGTGTTTGCGAAACTGCTGATACAGAGCCAGATCCGCCATCTCATCTAAAACCAGCGCCGTGGGAGAAAATGAATGCATAGAAACTATTCCGATCGTAGCAGATTCGTAGCCTTCCTTCATGTAAAGCTTGCTTGACGTTCGAAGTCTGTGGTTCCATACCCCCATGCCTGAAGTGACGCACAATCGGGTCGCCCCTCTCCGAATAAAAGCGGATATCACCCAACAAGCGCTCGCTGATGCTCTTGGCGTAAGTCGGCAAACCGTGATTGCGATTGAAAAAGGAAATTATACCCCCTCTGTTTCGCTTGCCATAAAACTCGCAAAATTCTTCAAGAAATCGGTCGAAGACGTCTTTTCTCTCACCTATGAAAAATAATTTCCTCCGAAGTGAGCTCGCGCTCTCCCTCCTCCTTATCGCACTCACGCTGCTGTTTTTGAACCCCTTTCAGAAACTCTGGATGCCAACCATGTTCATGAGCACGATCGTTCTCTTGTTCGTCGTGGTCTTCCTCTTGCTCGCAGGGGTTATTTGGAAAGAAACAACTGGCGACGAACGCGAGCTTCAGCATCGACAAGTCGCAGGGCGCATCAGCTTCCTCGTTGGAACAGGCCTGCTTATCATCGGGATCATCATTCAAACGCTTCAGCATCGACTCGATTCTTGGCTTCTTATCACCCTCTGTGGAATGGTGACTACAAAGCTCATTGCGCGTTTGTATAAAGAGCAGACGAATTAAAGAAAAGATCCCTTCGACACTCTGCACAAGATGTAAAGTCTGCTTTACATTCTTTTTGGAATCGCCTATCCTGTGAGCAACTCCTTTGCTCACCCTTATGCTTCTTCTCCTCGTTTCTTTTCTCTCGGGTGCGCTCACCGTTCTTGCCCCGTGTATCTTGCCGGTGCTCCCCATTATTATCGGCGGCTCCGTTCAAGGCGGACAAAAACGTAATCCCTATTTAATTACCGGTTCACTGGCCGTTGCGATCGTCTTGTTTACACTCATCCTCAAGTTCAGTACGGCCTTCATCAACATTCCTCAGAGTGTCTGGACCAGTATCTCGGGCGGCATCTTGATCATCTTCGGACTGATCAGCTTGTTTCCACGCGTCTGGGACGCGGTGAACGTAAAGCTTGGCCTTGGGAATCGTTCAGAAGAGATCCTCGCTTCATCGCGTGATAAGAAAACGCGCCTCGGAGATATTTTAATTGGTCTCTCGCTCGGCCCGGTCTTCTCGAGCTGTTCCCCGACGTACTTTTTGATTCTTGCCACGGTCCTTCCTCGAAGCTTGGCGACAGGCATCGCCTATCTCATCGCCTATGCTCTTGGTCTCGCACTTGTCTTGCTCCTTATTAGCCTACTTGGTCAACGTTTTATTCAGAAAGCCCGCTGGGCAGCCAATCCGAACGGGTGGTTCAAACGCGGCTTGGGTGTACTCTTCATCTTGGTCGGTATTTTTATCTTGACCGGGGCCGATAAAAAGGTTCAAACGCTCCTTCTCGAAAAAGATTACTTTAATATTACGAATATCGAGCAATCGATTCTCAAGTCCGCCGATCAAGGGTCAGCTAACAGCCTCACCGTCACTTCAACACCTTCAACGGGCACAACCGCCGATACGATGTTCCCGCAATACCGAGAAATCGCAGATCCTACGGGTTTCGTAAATGCCTCCAGCATCAAAATAGGTGATCTGGTCGGCAAGAAAGTCATCCTCGTCGACTTCATGACCTACAGCTGTATCAACTGTATCCGTACCTTCCCCTACTTGAATGCCTGGTACGACAAATATAGAGATCAAGGGCTAGAGATCGTCGGCATCCACACACCGGAATTCGCCTTTGAGAAAAATCTCGACAACGTACGCTCAGCGATACAGCGCTATGGAATCAAGTTCCCGATCGTCCTCGATAACAACTATGGCACCTGGAATGCCTATGGCAACCAGTATTGGCCACGCAAATACCTCATCGATATTAATGGAAAAGTGGTCTACGACCACATCGGTGAAGGTGGCTATGATGAAACCGAGGAGAAGATTCAAGAATTGTTGCGCGACAAACTGACATACGACCATCAAGCGGTGAACGCGATCCCAAGCGGAACCGTCCAAGTTCAAGCCCAAGCGGCTCCAACCGGAGGACAAAGCCCCGAAACATATTTCGGTTCAGACCGAAACAGCTATCTCGCGAACGGCGCAGCTGGCCGCGCAGGCACACAAACCCTCACACGTCCCACAACTCTGAAGCCAGATGCGCTCTATCTTAGTGGAACCTGGAAGTTTGAAGGTGAGCATGCTGCTACTGTCAGCTCAAAAGCCCAGGTCTTCTACAATTACACCGCGCAAAATGTCTATTTTGTTTCAAGCGCGAACAAACCTGTCCGTGTAAAAGTTCTGCTGGATGGAAAGCCACTCACACGGGAACAAGCCGGATCAGATATTCGCTTCGAAGGCGACCAGAGCTACGCAACCATTCAAGAGGAGCGTTTGTACAATCTCGTAAAGGATACGCCATCCGGAGAGCATACGCTTGAACTCGAAGCGCAATCGGCTGGGTTGAAAGCTTATACCTTCACCTTCGGCTAGACGCAGAATCCACGACCTGCCACGATAGTCCGTATATGAAAACTGGCAGCTATCTTGTATTCGAAGGCGTCGTAGGCACAGGCAAGACAACTCAATCAAAGCGTCTCGTGGAAGACTTGAAGCTGCGATTCCCTGACAAACAAGTGATCTGGACACGTGAACCCGGCGGCAGTGAAATCGCCGAGGCCATTCGCACCCTCGTTCAAGCTACACCCTTCACCGAAAAGATGGATCCGGTGTGCGAAGCGTATTTGTATGCGTCTGCACGCGCACAATCCTTACGAACTGTCGTTCTGCCAGTACTCGCCGCAGGCGGCATCGTTGTAGCAGATCGCAGCTTTTGCTCGAGCGTCGCTTGGCAGGGCTTTGGACGCGGTCTCGGTTTCGAAACCATTCTTGAGATCAACAAAATGGCTATCAAAGATTTTCTCCCAGATCTCATTATCGAAATGGACCTCGACCCAGAAATCGGTCTCAAACGTACCTTTGATGCGCGCGGCGATAAATTCGAAACCATGCCTATCGAATTCTTCCGCTCCTGTGTCGAAGGCTATCGCGCCCTCACAAATCATGAGCTCCTCAAAGCTCGTTGGAAGCGCGTAGATGGACAAGGGACGCAGGATGAAGTGTTTGCACGGGTATTAGAGGCAGCGCTTTCTTCCTTGTAGCACCGAGCATGAATCGATACGAGATGGCCGGTCCAAAAAACTGGCATGCAGAGCTGATTGAAACAGCTCGACAAAAACCAGAGGAGGCGGTAGGCCAGCTTTTTGACTTGCTGGGAAGTCAAACGCAATACGGAGAAACTGTCGTTCTAGCTCTCGATCGTAACGGGTGCTTCCCAGACCGAGTTCAAGTGGATCCAAACAATTGGCATAGTGGCACAACCATTGAAACTGATCGATTCAGGATATTACAAGTTGGACTCAAGCTCCTGTCACCTCAAGAACGAAGCTTCATTTTATTCGATGAAGCGAGTTTTACCCCTGAAGCAGAGGTTGCGTATCGCTTCTCCCATGAACTAACACATCACCTCGTTGAAGAGTTAGCGCAAAAAATACCTGACGCCAAAGAACTTCACGGCATACTTATTGAAAAGATCAAGACGGCAAGAGCCGGTACCGGAAACGGCTTTTCCACCCTGGGATCGCTTCGTGTGTACGCAACTCAAGGAGTAGACATGCAGGTCCTAGAAGACACAGTGGAGCTCTGCAACATGTACATTCGTTCACCCGACTATCTGCGTAAGTTTCTGTCTTTTTTATCCGCACCTCACTACGAAGAAACCCGTAAGCAGTGCAAACTGGTTACACTAAAAGATCGTGAAGCGGCTGACTTACTCTTCGATCTCATTGAAACCTTCATACAGATTTGCACCACAGAAGAAGGAACTTCCGCCACAACCTAAAAAATCTTTGTTCCCGCCACCATGAAACCCATCACCCGATACACCAGTATCGCAGCACTCGCCATTCTTCTTGTGGTGGGTGGGTTTGGGGTAGGGATCTTGAGACAGAAAGCGAATCAAAACCCGAACACTTCACCAACAGATTCTTTGCTCACCCATCCATCCATCGCCTTCGCGAGCTACACCGAGGAAAACTGGAAAAGTGCTTTAACACCCGAGCAGTACCACATCCTGCGTGAAGCAGGAACGGAAACCCCCTTCACCAGCCCTCTTCTCAACGAGCATCGTCCCGGAACCTTCGTCACTGCCGATTGCAATGAACCCGTCTTCCGTTCAGAACAAAAATTCGACTCCGGGACCGGCTGGCCGAGTTTTTGGGCACCGATCAAACCGAACGCAGTCGTAGAAAAGACGGATACGAGTCTCTTCGAAGAACGCACGGAGGTTCTCTCAAAATGTGGGGGGCACCTGGGTCACGTCTTCCCTGATGGGCCTCCCCCTACCGGTTTGCGCTATTGTATGAACGGTGCCGCTTTGAAATTCATCCCCGATCCCGTAAAATAGCGAGAAAAGCGCTTATTTGGTAAGAAGCTTGAGACTAGTACGTCTACTATGCTGATGAGGACCGAACAGGACTTATCAAAAGCCTACGAAACCTTTTCGGATGCAATTTTTCGGCATTGCTTTTTTCGCGTCTATCAACGCGAATATGCCCTCGATCTCATGCAGCAAGTCTTCATGAAAACCTGGGAGTATATGGCGAGCGGCAAATCCATCGAAAACATTCGGGCGTTCCTGTATCGAACCGCGAATAACCTCATCATCGACGAAGTGCGCAAAAAGAAAGATCAAGTCTCCCTTGAAGTCTTGGAAGAGCAAGGGATCGAACCTGGCACCGACACTCGTGAAGAAATCGAAGCAACGATCGATGGCGCCAAGGTTGGGACCTATCTCAAAAAACTCCCCAAAGAAGATCGTGAAATTCTCGTTCTTCGTTTTATTGACGATCTCTCGCCTAAAGAAATCGCCGATGTCTTAAACGAAACCGCCAACGTCGTCTCTGTCCGCATCCATCGCGCCATCAAAAAGCTTCGAGAACTCCTCCCAAAACCCTATGTTTTTTAAACCACCCCTCTTTAAAGAGGCGAAAAAAGTCTCGCTCTCTCCTAGCGAGAAACTTTTGATACACAAGGATTTGAAGGCCTTCATGCAGGCGCACCCGGTAAGAGCCCCCGAAGGAGCACGTCAGATAGACCAGAAGACCTCCTCTAACTTCTTGTCTTCGTTCCACTCTATGATGCTTAAACCTCTTCCGATTACACTGTCAGCGCTTCTTCTCTTGGGTGGAGGGACGGCCTTCGCCGCTGAACAATCATTGCCAAGCGATATCTTGTACCCTGTAAAAATCCAGGTAAACGAACGCGTTCGCGCAACTTTTACTCCCACTAGCGAAGAAAAAGCAAAGTGGGAAGCACGCGTTGCGGAACGCCGCCTAGAAGAAGCCGAGAAACTTGCCCTCGAGAAAAAACTGAACGGGCAAACGCAACTCCAGGTCGAAACGAACTTTGACGAACAGGCGAAGTTGGTGCAGGAAAAAATTACGCGCTTAAAAGCAGAAGGGAATATCCAAGCCGCGATCGAATTATCGAATAACTTCCAAGCTTCTTTGCGTGCCCACGAAACAATCCTGACACAACTCGACGCGCAAAATAGTGACACGACTGCCATAGATCCATTGCTCGCCAAGATCAAATTGAACGCAACGATTGTTTCGACAGGCATTCAAGAACTTGGAACAATCGCTTCGACTGACACGCAAGCAGAACTCAAGCTCGCGGCTCAGAGGAAGCAACAAACCGCTTCAGATGCGATTGCGGCCGCCAAACAACGTTTTAGCGAATCAGCGACTCTGAATGCGGAGCTGAAAATCAAGATTACGAACGTGCTCCAAGCATCCTTGGATGAGCTCAGTAAAGGGAATGAGTCATACAATCAAGCGGATTTCAAAGGAGCTCTCTCACACTACGACCCAGCCGAAGCCTATGCCCAAGAAATCCAGATCCTGATTAAGAATTCACAGATCTTGCGCTTCGACAAAATGCTCCCCGTCCAAATCATCGATGAGAACGCTAACGATCAAAAGGGTGATATGACGGAAAAGGCCATTCCCCCGGTCGAGGCAAATAAAGACGTAAAAACCGATGTCAAAATAGATACACAGGGACAGACAAAAATCATTCCTCAGGACACATTGAAACAAGATCCTGTCTTCATCGAACCAAAAGCTCTCTTGGATACGAGTATCAAACAAGAGGTCACCGATCCACAAATAATCGAAACGGATAAAGCACAACTCGACCTCAAACAAGATACGAGCGTACAAGACAAGGCGAAACTTGATCTTGGACTCTAGTAGCCGGCTCACAACACCCCCGAGCTTCGACTCGGGGGTGTTGGTTGTTATACTACGATCATGAACTCATTTTTCATCAGCTACATCTCAAGTCTTCTCTCACTCGCCCTCATTGATGGAATTTGGCTCTCTGTCATCGCTAAACCATTTTATACAAAGTCACTCAGCCATCTACTCGCCCCGGCCCCCCGCTTCGGACCCGCCGTCTTATTTTACCTAGCTTATGCAGCGGGGCTGAGCTTGCTCGTTGTACTCCCTCAAACAAAAGGTTCTGGCTCGGCACTCACCGCCCTTGGTTATGGCGCCCTCCTCGGTTTTATCGCCTACGGCACCTACGATTTCACGAATTTAGCCACGCTCAACAACTGGCCCCTTCCCGTATCTATCGTCGACCTTATTTGGGGAACCTGCCTTACGGGAGCAGTAAGCCTCCTCGCTTTTGCGGCGGTTAAGCGATTTGGGGGCTAAAAATATACAAAATTCGAGTTTTCAGGTAGACTTGCGGCCAGTATGCAGACCCCCTCATCGTCCACTGGATTCCATGGGCTCGGAATCGCCCCCGCCTTGCTCGAAATTATCGACAAGCTCGGGATCAAAGAGCCTACCCCCATCCAGCGCCAAGCGATTCCCGTCGCTATGGAAGGCAACGATGTTGTTGGGATTGCCCAAACAGGAACGGGAAAAACCCTCGCCTTCGGTCTTCCGATGTTGCAGCGTCTGGCCCAATTTAAGGGGCGCGGACTTGTCTTACTCCCAACTCGTGAACTCGCCGTCCAGGTCGAAGAATCCATCAAAAAGGTAGGAGCTTCGATTGGACTCCGCACGGCCGTTCTCATTGGTGGCGTCCCGATGGGAAGCCAATACCACGCCCTTCGCAACGCACCTCACGTGATCATCGCGACCCCAGGACGTTTGCTTGATCATATGGAGCAAGGTTCTTTGCGCTTCAACGAGCTTAAGATTCTTGTCTTGGACGAAGCGGACCGTATGCTCGATATGGGCTTTGCTCCCCAGCTTAAGCGCATCTTTGAAGCCCTCCCTGTCGATCGTCAAACGCTACTGTTTTCTGCGACGATGCCAACCGACATTATCCAGATTGCACGTAAGTACATGAAGCAACCAACACAGGTTGAAATTGCTCGCCAGGGGACAACCGCTGACAAGGTGACCCAAGAGCTCTTCATCGTACGCAAGGATGACAAGCTGAAACTCATTTCGAAAATTCTTCAAGACCGTAAAGGATCAACGCTCGTATTTTGCCGCACCAAACATGGCGCACGCAAACTGACACGCGCCATTCGTGCACTTGGGAACACGGCTGCCGAAATCCACTCGGACCGTACCCAAATGCAACGCCAAACCGCATTGCAAGGCTTCCGTACTGGAAGCTATCGCGTGCTCGTTGCGACAGATATTGCCGCACGTGGAATCGATGTGAAGGGTATTGAGCTTGTCGTGAACTACGACCTCCCTGACCAAGCCGAAGACTACGTGCACCGCATTGGCCGTACCGGTCGCGCAGGCGCTTCTGGAATTGCGATCTCGTTTGCGACTCCCGACCAGTTGCGCGATGTCCGCATGATCGAACGCTTGATCCGTTTGCCATTGCCGGTTTCACCGCTTCCTGCATTGCCAGCCCTGCCCCCAATGGCGCTTTTGTCTGAATCGAGCTTTGAGGATCGTCCAAGCCGACCGCCGTCCCGAGGCGGCTCAAGTTATGGCGGAAGCCGTGCCGGTGGACGTTCATCTGGACGCTCCTACGGACCACGCTCCGCTTCGAGCTACAACCCATCTGGTGGCTACCAAGGGTCCTCGCGTCGTTCGACCGGCGGAGGCAGCTACTAATAAAAACCAACGAAAAAAGCAGACACCTTCCTCAATATTCGAGGGAGGTGTCTTCGTGCTATACTTCGGATAACTATGGACGAACATCGTAAGAAGCTGCTCTTTATTTTTCTCTTCATTCTCTCGGTTGTAGGGATAGCCGTCGTACTCTATCTCCTCTTCTTCCGAGCTATGACCCCGGCCAGCACCCCGGCCGGACAGGTTCCTGGTACTGGGAATGCGCTTCCGCGTGCCCAAAATGGCTCACCGGATGTTATTGGAGACCAACGAACCGGAGTTCTCACGGGCGCACAAACCGTTCAGAATGTGAACCTGGGCGAGATTCCAACACTTCCTGGCAACAACCTCATTCCTGATGCGCCACGCACAACGGTCGTTGCAGAAGGCGTGCGCTTGCCCATCACGACCACAAAGAATGGTGGGAATGCCGTTCGTTTTTATGACCCTGCAGATGGTCGATTTTACTCCGTCTTAGATGACGGCACAAAAGTAGCCTTATCTGACACCGTCTTCCCAAACGTGGACCACGTGACCTGGGGAAATAAAAGTGAAAAAGCTGTTCTTGGTTTTCCGGATGGAAGCCAAGTGATCTACGATTTTGCACAGGACAAGCAAACAACCATTCCACGCTACTGGCAGGAGCTCCAGTTCTCACCTAACGATGACCAAATTGCCGCAAAAAGCTTGGGCAGCAATCCAACCAATCGCTTCCTCATCATTGCAGACAGCGATGGCTCCGACCCACACCCAATTGAAGAAATGGGCAATAACCAAGACAAGGTGATGGTCAATTGGTCTCCAAATAACCAAACCGTCGCTTTCTCGCGCACCGGGGAAGCACTAGGGGCGAATCGTGAACAGATTTTACTTATTGGAAAAAATCAGGAGAACTTTAAAGGCCTCGTAGTCGAAGGTCGTGGATTTACGCCGACCTGGTCCCCTGACGGATCTCAGCTTCTTTATAGCGTCTGGAACAGCGATGAAGGCTACCGTCCTTCGCTGTGGTTGAGTGGCGCTTCCGGTGACCAGGTGAATGCGAATCGCCGTCGTATGAATATCCAAACCTGGGCAGACAAGTGCGTCTGGGCAGATGGAAAGACTGTAATTTGCGGCGTCCCGAAAGAAATGCCGACCGGCGCTGGTTTGCAACGCGCACTGTTTGATGTCGGACCAGACACTCTCCTCAAACTCGATCTTACCAGTGGTCAGGTCACTCCACTTGGAGACCCGGGCTCGAACGTGGTCGTGCGTGGCATTCGTGTATCTGGAGACGGACAATCCGCGTTCGTCACCGATGGAAACAGTGGGCAATTGATCAAAATGAGACTGTAATTTTATGGCTCTCCGTTTGCGGATCCGACTCGGGATCACGACTCTCGTCGGCCTTGTTTGTATTGGACTAGCTCTTCCGGTCTTTGCTCAAATCGCCCCAGCAACTCCGCCTGCAACGACCGTTCCAAGCCCCGCCGCAGATGAAGCGGTACCCGCTGAAACCCCCTCGGCTCGACCATTCACCCCGATCGCCCCGAACCCAGCCGTCCCTATTCCGGGCGTCCGCTTCACCCCCGCAACTGAACAAGATGGAGTCGTCGTAATCCCCTACCTTGCCCAGTACATTTCTGGAATCTACCGCCTATCGGTAGGCTTGGGAGCAATTCTCGCCGCCATCATGATTGTCTATGGAGGCTTTCGTTACATGCTGTCTGCATCTTTGCCAGAGGTAGAAACAGGGAAAAAGATCATTCAAGATTCCTTCATTGGGTTGGTTGTCCTTCTAACCAGTTTTCTTATTTTAAAAACCATCAACCCTCAGCTCGTTCAAATGAGCCCCATTCGGGTCCAGAGAATTAGAGAGGAGGTTCCGGTTTCGACAAGTGAATTCACAGGGAATCCACTACATACAGGATATGATGTACAGCGCTCTGAATTCGCTGGAACTTGCGGACGGGGAGGTACCCAGACACTGGACGGCCTCCCATTTACCGTCCTTCCACTCCGGGGTGGCTACGAACAAGGAAGCACCCCTTGGGCAAATATTAGCTATGGGTCAAACCTAGCTTCGAACGAATCAAACAACCCCTGTAAAGGGGATGGTCCAGATGGCACAGGTTTCCATCAACCGATCGTGAGAGGCTGCACCCAAACATTTAGAAATGGGGGCTGTGGTGTTACGGCGTTTGCAGAAATCATGGCTTACTACGGACAGCGCGTCACCAACCCTGGAGATGCCGCCCTCGCCACAAATATTCGCATGTGGAACGGGGATCAACTTGTCCCATTGAGTGAACACCCTCATGGACAGGATATTTTGGCTCGGATGCAGAGCCGCGTTCAAACCCACCTCTTTGACCCGATTGATGCCGCACGCCTCGCCGTAGCACGAGGGAATGCAGGTGAAGGAGGCCATGCAACAACTGACGGAACCGACTTCATGGCAGTTGATGGCTTTAGAAAGTCGTCTTTTCGTGATCCTGCCCAAGCCGCGCAAGCTATACGAGCAGGAAATCCCCTAGTGATCTACTGTAATAAATGCCAACTAAAACAACGATCTATCCAAGACCCCGATCACGTTGGCGGAAAACATTTCATGGTATTACATGGAGTCTCTCAAGATGGCCAATGGTTTCTTATCCATGACGTGGGTGGAGGAGGTACAGCGGGTGGAAAATTCATTTCCGCTGAACAAATCCGCTCTGGTCGGTCGAGCGAGGCACCAGAGGAACCTTCGGTTAATCTAATCAGTATCATTCCAACGAACGCACAAGTACAACCCTGCAACACCACAACCGAAACGGCTGGAACAGACGGCAGCAGCAATGGACCAGTCGCCAGTGGTAGCAGACCTTCGACTCCGAGTGTGTCAGGCGAAGTCACCCATTTCACCTATCCGTTCATTCCAGCCGCTGCGACCGGAGATCCAGGCTGGGGAGATGTTTCAGCAGCCATCCTGCCAACACGCCTTATGACCTCCTACAACACCACTGGAGGAACGCGCCCAAGAGCCAGACTGTATATCTACCTCCACGGACAAAATGGAACTGGTGCAACGACTGCCGCCGCATTACGCAGTGGGACTCTCCACGACATGGAGCAAACGCTCAGTCGAGTTGCTGGCTCAAAAAACATCATCATCGTTGCACCACGCTACATTACAACGGTCGGCCGTAGCTACTTTAACCGGATGGATTTGGGTGAATTCTATCGAACAACCCTCGCAGCGCTCCGTACACAAATTCCAGGGTTTCAGGAATCAGATATTCAGGATGTGGTTGTGAGCGGTCACAGTTCCGCTACCTGTTCGGGCCCAGGGAGCCCCATGCTCAACCAAGCTC
>CAZRDS010000024.1:0-14413 GCA_964598895.1 uncultured Gammaproteobacteria bacterium
GTTAGCCCCGACTATCCATCCGCTCGACCAGCGCTGGTTTGAAGCCGAGCTGATACTTGGGTTTGTCTTAAAACAAGACAGGACGTGGATCGCACTCCATCCAGAGGTAGTCCTTCCCAAAAAACAACAAGAAACGATCCGTGAACTCGGCAAGCGACGTAGCGCACATGAACCACTCGCCTACCTTTTCAAACAAGCCCCGTTCTTTGGCCGTACGTTTTTCGTGGATAAACGCGTCCTCATCCCGCGTCCTGAAAGCGAGTGGATCGTGAAGACAGCTATTGAAACGGTAGGTCGCGGACAAGAGTGGGTGCTCTGGGACGTAGGTACCGGGAGTGGCTGTCTTGCTCTTTCCATCGCCGCTTCACGCCCCCTCCTCTCGGTGATCGCAAGCGATTGTTCCTCTGGCGCCCTCACGGTCGCAAAGAAGAATGCTGCTCAATTAAACGTGAGTACGGTTCTTTTCTCGAAGGGCTCACTCCTCACAGCGAACATCAAACGTTGGTTTATGACGAAGCAGAAAAAGCACCGACTCATTCTCGCGAACCTCCCCTATCTTCCTCCAACGGACCAAGCGAAGATGCAAAAACAAGTCGCAGATTACGAGCCATTAAACGCGCTCTTCGCAAAAGATGATGGTTTGGAGCTCATAAAACTCCTTCTGCAACAACTGAAAGAGTTATGCGCCAAGCGTACAGGAGATCTAATCTTACTCGAGCATGATCCACGCCAAGCCAGCAAACTCCTGCGCTATGCGACCAAGCTCTTCCCCCAGGCACGCATCACGAGTGAACGAGATCAAAACAACGCAAACCGCTTTACACGAATTGCCACATAATAATACCTACCTTCCCTTTACGACGTAACGGACGTTGAGGTTGTTGCCGTCGGAGTCAACCCTCCAAAAATACGGTCATCAGTCGTGACTTGAATCCAGGTCGTACCGGCTGTGAGCGGATATTCTGACCCATCCGCTCCCTCGAAACGGATCAGCTCGTCTGGCGAGCGACTCCAGCGGGCGCTGTATTTTTTTCCTCCACGATAGAGAACGGCATCCCCACTTCCCACGGTTCGTACCGACAAGCGACCTTTTTCATCCAGTACCTGACTGTCAGTTTTTATCACAACCACGTTTGCGGCAAGCAACTCTTTACCTTCACGGGTTTTTTGCACGGCCGTTCCCTTTTGGCGGCGATAGAGTCCGAGCTGGGCATCATACTTCCACGTCACCGAGTAGGAGCCTCCGTACGGAACACGAATAGACGAGACGGCAATCACATCACCAGTAGAAGTAGCAAGTGCTTCAAAGCGCCATGGGACATAACTCGCTGTACTCGTACCGTAGCGCTGCTCCATCGTCTGCGTAAGCGCACTCATGGAAGCATATACGTTATGCGGCGCCGCACGCGTACCATCCCGACGGAAGGTGCTACTGTTCGCCATTTCATCCAAATTGAAGAAGTCTTTCCCAAGTTTTTTGATTTTATCGAGCGCCTCTGGGCTTCCTCCCACGTGGGCATAGCCCGCCTGCCAAGCTTTTGCCCAATCCACGAAATACGGACGCGCGCTTCGCACTGGCCCGATGGTCGTGGAGCTAGAAATGCCGGGATCAAAAAACGCCATCAAACGAGTGATGCCTCCTTCGACTGGCGATTCAATCACTAGCGAAGCCTGATCAATGCCAGACCAAGGCTGAGCATCCACTTGATTATCAATCATGATACTGACGGGATGCTTCGCTTCAGCCCCCGCAAGGACCGCAACCCCGTCCAATCGCCGGATAAGAGCTGTACTGGAAGCCGTTCCTGACGGCGTGGTTGTCGCGACAAATGGATCTGGCTTGCTGCTCCGAAGACTGCCCGTAATGATGGTGTAGAGTAGACCCGCTGAAACGACCAATAACACACACGCTCCCACGATAATGAGTCGCTGGGAGCGTGTCTTGCCGACCTCGCGTGAAGGTGGGCTCTTCTTTGGATACGAAAGGGGCATGCGTTGCATGCCCCTGAGTATACACTATTCGGCGGCTTTTTCCTCGGCTTCTTTCTTGGCGGCTTCTTCTTTCTTGATGTCAGCTTCTGTCTTGATGGTTGTGACGTCGGCAACCGTTCCTTGTTCAAGTTTCTTGAGTTCGTCTTCCGTCATTGGACGAGCGACTTTGGCGATCATGGCGTTTGGCTCGGCGTTGACTTCGATCCCCTTCGCCAACCCAAGTGAGCTGATCGAGATCGTATCCTCAAATGTCGCGAGCGTCGAAAGGTCGACGGAGATTTCGTGTGGAAGGTCAGCTGGCAAACAGGTGACTTCTACGCCATCCATCGATTTGACCAAGGTTCCGCCCAAGCCCTTCACGGCGAGGGATTCTCCGGTGAAGATAAATGGAACACGAACCGTCATTTTTTCATCCATGCGGACCTGGTGAAAGTCGACGTGCACAATATCGTTGCGGATTGGGTGCAATTGGACTTCTTTGATAACGGCTTTGACCGGAGACTGACCTTCAACTGTCACGTCGACCAAACTGGAAAAACCAGCGGCGGCGTACATCTTTACAAAGGCTGATTTAGGAAGCGAAATGATTTGACTCGAAACACCCTTCCCATAAAGAGAGGCTGGAATGCGCATGTTCTTCAACTCATCCTTGGAGCGTCGGCCAACATTGGTACGGGTTTGGGCGGTGATCTCGTATTTCATAGACTTCAAAAAGTGGCTTAACACTACGGGAAAACCAAAAGCCCGTCAAGCGATAGGGGCAGTCTTTGGCGGAGTGAAGAGGGCGTGGCACAAAGCACGGCTTTCCTCTTCCAATTGCACATGAAAACGCAAGCATTCATCCACAGAAATGGGGGCTGCGTCATGAAAGCGCTTGGCATCGGCAGCTTCTAGGTCGGTTACGACCCCAACCGAGCTCACCACCCCCGAAGCCTCCAAAACAACCGCCAGCATGGCCCTTCCACAGGTCTTACAGTTGCAGTGGAAGACTTTGGTGGCCCCCTGCTCCCCTACCAAACGAATCTCGGCCTCGGCATAAGCCGCCTGGCAAAGCGGGCATTGGGTCAAAATGCGTGAGGGCTGGATAGACATACCTAGAGAATACAAAAAAACCACCGTCCGGGCAAGCCGAGCAGCGGTTCCTTTCTCAGTCTCCGTGGACCAACGAGTGATCCGTAGAGAACGAGCCCGGTAGAGGTGAATGAGACATCGATGGACCGGGAGACCATCGACGAATGCGCTTGAGGCGCGAGGAAGGGACGAAACTACGACTTCTTTCCTTTCTTTTTCTTCTTCGCCGCGGGACGGGCTTTGCTACCAGCCCAGGGGAAGAATTTCACGAAGAGGCAGATGGCGACGAGGATGAAGGCCATCACGTAGCCGTTGCCCAGAGCCTGCGCGATGTCCCGAGGGACACCGGCCGACTCCAGGCCGCGGGCGACGGTGAAGGCCGTGTCGCTCGCGCCCCCGTTGAAGAGCTCGCGAGTCGTGTCGTTGTGAGGCTGCACGGGGTTCCTAGTGGTGGAAGGCCTGGTAGAAGCTGGTGGCGATGTAGCCGAGGGCGCCCCAGAAGGGCTCCCAGACCCAGCGCATCAGCCAGTGCGCCGCGTCGTTCATGATCCAGTGGTGGACTCCGGGGAGGAGCCACGACAGGAGCAGGAGCACGGCCGGCCAGGCGAAGAAGCCGATGAAGACGAGAGAAAACATCGGCCACCACGCATTCTTCTTCAGCCACTTGCCCTTGCCCTCGATCCAGTTGCCCGGCTTGTGATAGCCGAACAGCTTGGTGATGAGGAAGAAGAGGACGATGACCAGGAAGACACACGTGACGATCACCGGCCAGTGGGTGAAACCCACGACGGCGCCGAGGTAGCTGAAGAGGGCACCGCACAGGAAGGTGGCGAGGAGGACGGGCAGCAAGTGCGTCATCTGTCCCCCGAGGAACTCGATGAAGAACCAGCAGATCGCGCTCAGCACGATGAAGAACCCGACCCAGGCCCCGAAGACGCGGAGGTCGACTGAGGAGAGCGGACCGAGCGCGCCTTCGAAGGGCACCCGGAGGCTCGTCTCGTGGATGACGATCTTGTGCAGGACCCAGTTGAGCCCCGCCAAGAAAGAGCGCATGGCCGCGAGCCCGATCAGGGCGAACGCGGCGCGAAGGATGAAGAGGGCGAACGCCTTGAGGCCAGACTTGAACGTGTTCATGACGACTCCAGTAAACGTCGAGGAAGCAGACACCTTGCCGGCGCGCTCAACGTTTCCAGTCAGTCGTCATGACGTTCTTTACGTGACGAACTCGAGCTGTCAAACGAACAGACAAGTATAGCACATTTTGCTGTTTTGTCAAGCATTCGTGTACAGCAAAAGACCCTATTTATTGGCTTATTCTAGCTAAATATTGACTCTTTTTTGTTTATATTGATTTATTTTGTTCAGTATGGCTTTGCAGTTTGCATCAAAAATGGCTGAATTTATATTGTATTACAGACAAAAGAGCCACTTTCTTGACATTTTCTCTTATTTCTGCTAAATTGCCTGGTTCTCTGAAGGCAGGTCGCCCAACAAACCGACGGTCAACGACTGTCATCTAGACCTGAACAACAGGAACGTGTTCGTAACCCGGGCGGATCGCCGCCCAAGATCTCACAGCGAGGAAGACACGATGAGCCTCTCAAACGCCAGCACGAAGACCCTCACGATCGGCAGCCAGGAGACCGCGGGCGGTCGAGGAGGACGCCTCCACCTGGAGACGGCCGGCGGCCGCACCACCATGGACACTGCGGGTGGTCGCTCCGCGTAGTTCGCAGCCAGCACAAACTGGCCGATAGCGCGAGACAGTAGAACCGCGTAACTCACGCTCAGCATGCACGACGCAAACGCGTCCCCGACAGAGCGCGAGTGAATCGCGCAAAAACGTGCACGAGCACGTCCCCGACAGCACCTTCCCTGGAGGAGACACAAAACCCGGCCGAGTGATAGGCAACACACCCTGTGTTATCTATCACTCGGACCGGGTGTCTCTATTTTAAAGAGATTCTTTTGTTAACAAATCCGTTTGTCTTGCACTTCATTCCAGTTACGGTTGAAGATTTCACGGAAAGCATCGGCCAAGTCCTGGCTTTCAATCAAGATATAGATAATTTCCCCGCGCAAGGTAGACAGCGCGATCCGATTCCCATAAATCTGGATATCCGCGAAAAACTTACTTGGACCCGTCTCTTTTATAATAGCAATATGCTCATCTGGAAAACCTCCACGAATTTTATGCTCACCGTTGCTGTAGAAAATCAGACGACGTTTTGGACGAAGCTTGTCCAGCTTATCAAAGTACTCTTGATTTCCATCCGCTTCTGTCGGGTACAAGCGTAGACATTCATCGAAATTCGCAATCTCCTCCATCGCTTTTGGCGCGACTTCGAGCACATCATTTTGAAACGCGCGAATCCCCTCTTTTCCCTTAAACATCTTCACGATCGGTTTTTCTCCGCGCTGCAACAGGCGAAGCTCATCTACAGAGGCTTCGACCTCTTTCAACGTCGTTTGCATGTTCTGCATCCTCGTGTGCATGAACGCAATCAAACGGTCTGGTGACTCTGCGGCCAGCAAGCGCTTTTTGCCTTGCTGTACCGTACTCATGAGGCCATTGCGCATCAATGCGTCGATCGCGGCGTAGGCGGTGACACGTGAGATCTTGGCTTTTTTGGCCAAGTCCTGAACGGTCGCTGGGCCAGCTTCAAGCGAGACTAGGTACAAGCGAGACTCGCTATCCGTGAAGCCGAGGGTGTGAAGGAGCTTATCCCAAGAAGTCATATGGGACGAAGGAGGTAAGGAGATTAGACGTCGAGATCTTTGACGTGTTTGGCGTTGGCCTGGATGAAGCGTTTGCGAGGAGCAACATCACTGCCCATCAGTGTATCAAATGTTTCATCAGCTTTGAGGGCGTCTTCCACCGTCACACGCTTCATCAAGCGACGCTCTGGGTCCATGGTTGTTTCCCACAATTGTTCTGGGTTCATTTCTCCCAAACCTTTGTAACGCTGAATGTTGATGCCACCGATGTTTGCGACCACCTCTCCCCCTTCTTCGAGGTTTGCTAACACTTCTGCGACTTCTTCGACTTTTTCTTCTTTGCCTTTCTTACCCTTGCTCGTAGCACGCTCTTCTTTGAGCTTCATCATTTCTTCGACGCCTGTGTCACGCTCTTCGTCGCTATAGGCATAACGCACATCTTTGCCACGCTGCAAACGGAACAGCGGTGGCTGCGCGATAAAAATATTGCCGTTCGTAATGAGAACCGGGAAGTAGCGGTAGCACCGTCGACGTCGGCATCGGTCATGATCACCACACGACCGTAACGGAGCTTGGCGATATCGAACATGTCCCCGATATTTGTCCCGAGGGCGATCACTAAGTTTTTGATTTCATTATTGGCAAGCATCTTGTCGAGACGCGCGCGCTCAACGTTCAAGATCTTTCCACGAAGTGGCAAGATTGCTTGGAAATCGCGATTGCGACCTTGTTTCGCGGAACCTCCGGCAGAGTCTCCCTCTACCAAGTAGAGCTCACACACGGATGGATCACGGTGGGCGCAGTCGGCGAGCTTCCCTGGCAACATCATGCCTTCGAGCACACCTTTGCGGAGGACAGTTTCACGGGCGGCGCGGGCAGCAGCGCGGGCACGCTGGGCAAGCACACACTTCTCGAGAATCGCCTGACCATCACGTGGATGCTCCTCAAGGAACATGGTGAAGGCTTCGCTCATGACCGTTTCAACGGCACTGCGCACCTCAAGTGTTCCGAGCTTGGCTTTGGTCTGCCCTTCGAACTGTGGTTCTGGGTAACGAATAGAAATAACCGCTGTCAGCCCTTCACGCACATCTTCTCCAGACAAGTTATCATCCTTCTCTTTAATGAAGCCCTTGGCACGCGCGTAGGTATTCAAAATACGCGTAAGGGAGGTGCGGAAGCCTTGTACGTGCGTTCCCCCTTCCGGGTTGATGATGTTGTTTGTGAAGGCGTAGAGCGTTTCTGAATAGTCTTCCGTATATTGGACCGCAATCGACACTTCAGATTTTTCTATCTGCTTCTCAACGTAAAAAATGTTGTCATGCTTTGGTTGCTTCTTGTGGTTCAAGAAGCGCGCATAGGACGCAACACCTCCTTCAAAGTAGAATCCGTAAACGTCATTCAAGCCTTCTTCACGTTGATCGATGACGCTCAAACGAATACCCTTGGTGAGATAACATTGCTGACGGAAGTGATCGACAATGTGCTGACGATCCATCGCGATCCCTTCGGTGAAGATGGTTTTATCTGGATGGAAAATGATGGTCGTGCCGTGTTGATCGCTTTTGCCGATCTTTTTGACCTCCCCTTGTGCTTTGCCGCACTTGTAAAACTGGTTCCACTTGCCTCCGTCGCGCTCAACGATGACTTCAAGATCATCCGACAAGGCGTTCACGACAGACACACCCACCCCGTGCAACCCACCGGAAATTTTATAACCGCTCGATTCACCACCAAATTTTCCACCGGCGTGGAGCTTAGTCATGACAAGCTCAAGCGCGGAGACGCCGTATTGCTTGTGGATATCGACTGGGATGCCACGACCATTGTCTGTTACCTGAATTTTGTCACCTGGGAGAAGGGTGATCGTAATGGCGTTGGCATGACCCGCCATCGCTTCATCGAAACAGTTGTCTACAACTTCACGCAGCAAATGGAATAAGCCGTCTGGACCGGTTGATCCGATGTACATGCCTGGGCGCTTGCGAACTGGTTCCAAACCTTCCAAGACCGAAATCTGATCGGCGCCGTATTCATTCTTTGCGGGGGTTTTTGCCATAGAAAGAGTTGGCCGGATCGTACCAGGCGGAGAGCCCTAAGAGAAGTGGATGAAAAGTGGTATCATTTGCCCATGCTGCTCTCTGAACATCAGATCGGAACAGGAATGAGTGAGGCGGATTTGAATGCGGCCTCCTGGTGGGTCAAGCATCGTCTGGGCTTACGACGTTTGGGATACGGGAGCCTCATTGCATTCTGTGTGGCCTGCTGGGGGTTTACCTTATGGTCCTATGCCGATGCGTATCTCATTTCTTGGCCACGTGAATCACGGATCTTCCGTTTGATTGCAGAGCAAACCGTTCCGCTTGAAGCATTTCGCCGAATCGCTCCAGAAGCGCTCCAACCGACAGATGTACGAGCCTTTGAAGGAACAGATAACCGCATGGACCTCATGAGCGGTCTCACAAACCCAAATGATCTGTGGATCGCACATGTCAAATTTGCGTTTAAAGTCGGGGAACAGACAACACCCCCGCAAGAAGCCGTCATTCTTCCTCATAGTACGAGACCGCTCGTCGAACTTGGCTGGAAGGGTAGCGGTGACCCACAGCTTGATGTGCAATCTATTCAATGGCAGCGCGTTCCGCTCTTTGCCGTGAATGGCAGCTATGATGGGTATGCGGCACAGCGCCAAGACTTTATCTTCAGCGAGAATCCAAGTTACGAATTCCTTGGCGATAACGTTGGTAAAACAGACTTTACCGTGACCAACAATTCTGGCTACGGGTATTGGAATGTTCAACTCTTTGTGACACTTCTCAGACAAGGCGTCCCACTCGCTGTAAACAAAGTCGATGTTCGTGAACTCAAACCCAACGAGGTACGACCCATTTCACTCCAGTGGCTTGAAAATGTCGGCGGCGTGGACCAAGTGGAAATTGTCCCGTACGTCGATATCTTGGATCCTGCGAGCTACCTCCCCACTACTCGAATTTAAGAAGCGACGCTAGGGAGGTGTGTGCAGGCCGCCACTCCCCGCACACACCTCCCTAGCGTCTTTCGATGGGCGTGGGTAATATCAGGGCATGCAACGGTTTTTTGCTCTCTTTGAGCGCCTAGACTGGGGACTTCTGATTGCGGCAGCCTCGCTCGTAGCTATTGGGCTTTCGATCATCTACGGAATTGGCATTTCGCGTGATCCGATTGATTTATTTTCATTCTATAAACAACTTGCCGCTTTGGCGATCGGGGTTTCGGTGGCGCTCGTTCTCACAATCATCGATTATCGACACCTGCGCTCACTCTCGGTCGTCATCTATCTTATTGGGCTTGTTTTACTTGCGTCCGTGCTTATCTTTGGAAACACCATTCGTGGCACGAAGGGATGGTTTGTTTTCGGGGGTCTGTCTTTTCAACCGGTTGAGCCAGCAAAGATCTGTTTAGCTGCCTACCTCGCTGCCTTCATGGCACGACACGGACATGGTCGCTTGAGCTGGCCGAGTTTCTTACGAAGCGCTGCCGCAACCGGACTATATATCGCGTTTGTCTTTCTCCAACCAGACTTTGGTTCGGCCATGGTCATGTTAGCGATCTGGGGAGCTATGGCGCTGTTTGCGGGGCTCCCACGTTTTGCCTGGTTTATTTTGCCAGTCGTCGCAGCCGCCAGTATAAGCCTTGGTTGGACATTTGCGCTCAAACCCTATCAGAAGGAACGCATCATCGCATTCGTAAACCCTGCCGCGGATACGCGTGATTCAGGCTACAACGCTGCACAAGCACGTATCGCTATCGGCTCTGGTGGGTGGTTAGGCAAAGGGATCGGTGAAGGCTCACAAGCACGTCTCCGCTTCCTTCCAGAAGCCGCCACGGACTTTATTTTCGCGGTCGTGGGAGAAGAGTTGGGCTTTGTTGGAATCGCCGTGACGATTCTCCTCTTTGGCTGGCTCTTCACACGCTATATTTTAACAGCACTCGCCTCTGGGGATGATTTTGCGGCGCTCCTCTTGATTGGCTTAGGCGCCACGCTTCTCGTACACGTCGTTGAAAATGCAGGTATGAACTTAGGAGCATTACCGATTACCGGAATTCCCCTCCCCTTTGTTTCGAGTGCGGCCTCCTCTCTTGTGGTCGTATGGGTAAATGTGGGACTGGCCCAGAGCATTGCGATTAGGCGCCGTGGGGGAAGCATGGCCCAGACAGAACTTCCCGAGCGTTATTCTACACAATAAAAGCGGTTTTTCCGTTCATCCACAGTAGTTTTGACTTGATCTCCCTCGTCTCTTCCCCTATACTCCGGGCACATAATAACTTCCTGCGGGTATCGTATAGTGGTTATTATGGGTGCTTCCCAAGCACCAAAGGCGGGTTCGATTCCCGCTACCCGCTCCACCCACCGAGTTCGTTACACGGACGAAGGTGGAATGACAAGGTGAAACTCTGGTGAGATGCACACCGTGTGTTTCATCAGAGAGGCGCCAGTTTAGCTCAGTTGGTAGAGCAATGCTTTCGTAAAGCAGAGGTCCCGAGTTCGACTCTCGGAACTGGCTCCATATAAAAACTCCCTCACGTGAGGGAGTTTTTATATCTCTGAAGATACCTTAAAAACTGAAAACCGCGCCACCTGAGACCGCGAGCCCACCCAAGTCTTGGGTGGGCGGTTTCAGGGGCGCGGCAGAAGTACCGACCCGACCTCTCCTCACGGGGTCTCCATGATGATCTTGCCGTCGCGGACGACGACGAGCTCGCCCGCGAGGAGACGCTGCGTGAACTCAGCGACCTCAGCTTCACTGAGCTTCACGAGCGTACGGAGAATGGTCATGACCGTCTCGACGTTCTGGAGCATCACCCACAGAAACGGGGAGTATCTGGTCCAGGCGATTTCGTTGATGCGGGCGTGAGCGGTCACCCCTCTGTCCTTGCGGACTTCGAAGATGCGCAGGACCTTCAGAGAGACCACTCGCGCCGTACCGGCACCCTCCGCCACCTCGCGCGGCACGTCTTCGACCATGTCTTCGGCCGGAGCGAGCTGAAACAGGACGGCTGTCCCGTGGATGCGCTTCGTCCAGTGTTCAAAGGCGCGTACGTTGGTGAGCGACGCGAAGACGAAGGTCGTGGGGATCATCGCGTCGGCAGGGGTGGAAGGGGTAGGGGCACCAGGGGGAAGATTGCAGGTCATCGGTTTCGTCCTAGGTGATGCATCATTGACTCAATGATGCGAGTGGAGATGATGAGTCTTGGTCTCCTCGCGAATCAGGAGAGCAAGACTCAACATGCACCACAGATGTACCCAAAAAACGCGTTGGAAAGAACGCGTTTTTTTAGCATATCAAGACTTTTTCGTCAATCGAGCTTGCGTGTTTCGTTGAAAACGACACGTTATGGAGCCAGAATCAAATATCTTTTCACATCTTCTTTGGTCAAACGTTCATCCAAAGCCTTTCCGAGAGCCGTCCCTTTTTCCTCTTCCGTTTTGCCTGGCATTTTTGCGCGTAAGGCTTGGCTCAACACCCCTGGTGCAATAAAGAAACGTTTAAACGCTGCTCTGTCCCAGCCAAACGATTTTTGCAAAAAGACATCAATTTCACCTGGTTGCGTAGAGGTTCCGGATTGAGCAACAAAATCATCGAAGGCTTTATCAACATCCGCACTCGTGACACTCACATTATTTTCCTTTGCGAGCTGGTCTAAGGCGGCAATCTCGATAATCTGATTATAGGCAGCGGCGCGCGTTTGATCGTTGACCTCACTTGGGAGTTGGCGCTGCTTGGCATCGTCTGTTTTCAAATAGATCGCTTGTGCATCAATTTGCGCGAGGTAATCCGTATACGTCACTTTTTCATCCGCAACTTTTCCCGCAGGAAAGGCGGTGAGCTTCGCAAAAGCGCGAGTTGCCCGTCCATCCCACTGTTTACGGGTAATCCCATAGGCAAACGTTGCGCTCACACTACCGAACGCGAGAACTACGAGCGCAATCACTCCGACAACGATCACTGTACGTTTTTGAATCATAGGGTTAGAGAGTAGCAAAATAGTGAAGCCAACGGCGAGGGATCGATTGTATTTCTGCCGGAGCGACAGCTCCTGAATCGGTCGTTGTACTTTCCGACCAAGCCATGCGCGTATTGGTATCTCCTTCTTCAAAGAGTACAACGTGCTCCCCTGGCTTTTTCAGATTAAAGCGTAAGCGCGCCTCCTGTTCAACATAGCTGTCCGTCTTCATTTTCCCCAAGAGCTCCGTCATAGAGTGTTTTTGGGATTCAAGACTTGAAACCTGAGATTTGAGTCCTTCAATTTCTTGATCCACCTTCCAGCCACGATACGTTTCTCGCACCGTTGACGCGCCTACGAAAAAGACGATCGCCGCCAATAAGGCGAAGAGCATGGGCCAACGAAGAGCCGGTAGAGAGGAAGCACCTCCCCCACCTCGTGAGTGCGATGAATGAGAACCAAGGGACGCCATACGGAGACGACCGCTAGTTTATCACACTGTGCGGTGCATCGCCTCTTCCAACCACGCAAGCTCTTCGGCATCTGCTTGTTCGATTTGGTGCATCAACCGTTCACGACGCGCTTCGACTACGGAGGGCTTGGTTCCTTGCTCCTGTGCTTGACCGACTGAATGACCGTGCCCGCGCAGTTCTTGAATCGATTGTGCTAACCGCTCAGGAGCACGGAGGTCGGTCATGGAAATGGAAGGGATGGAGCCGGCATTGGTGCGGATACTCAAACTTCCGATACCCCACACTGAGTGCCAAAATCCACGCTTCTGCCATTGCACATCGCCGACATGAGAAAAAGCGACCTCGGAGACATGACGGTCCCAAAGCCCGCGTTGCCAGACGTGCATCAAGCGACGATCTGTGAGAATAAGTGCCGTCGCGTCCCACAAACGTACAGAACGCCAGGCGCCCAAGGCTCCGATCAGGACAGGAAGCGCAAAAACCGCCATTCCGACAGGACCCGCATGGAAGAGCGGAAAAATAAAGAAACACGGCAAGACAATGAGGAGCGCGAAGCCCAGTAAGCGGACGATGAGCGCGACTGAGTGGGCGCGGAAGACCCCCAAAACCTTCTCTCCCGCTTGTACTTTCATGACGTCAGACAGATGAAACATAGTTCAGGCGTTAAGAAGAATGAGAGACTCTTTGCTCGAGCGCGCTGCGGATTCCCATTTCTGCGGCTTCACGTTCACTCCAAGGAAGTTTTTCATCATTCGCGACACACATCCAAGTTTCGCACCCTTTACCTGTGAGGACCACGAGGTCATTCGGTTCTGCCAAACGCATCGCCTCCGCGATCGCCACCCGACGGTCTAACACTTTGAAAAGCGTTTTTCCTTCTACCTTGCCAGCAGCGAGAGCTCCAGCAGCGACCTGATCGATGATCTCTTGAGGATTGTCGTCGTACGGGTCTTCATTCGTCACAAGAACGAGGTCCGCCTTCTCACCCGCCATGCGACCCAAGATAGGACGACGCGCCACATCACGCCCACCCCCACACGAACCCAAGACATGAATGAGACGCGCATGCGGGACAGAAGCCAGAGCGGTATAGAATTGCTTGAGTGACTCCGGCTCAGGAGCGTAGTCGATGATCACGGTCCAAGGCTGGCCGACGTTCACACGCTCAAAGCGACCAGGCAATCCTTGAATCTTTTCGAGACGCTTGATAGCAGCCTCTAAAGACACACCTAAGACTTGGCATACCGCGAGCGCTGCCATCATATTCTCCACGTTGTAACGCCCAGGGAGTGCGAGGCGCATGGGATAGCCATTCACTTCTGAGGAAGAGCCATTTGGAAGAAGTTCCAGTGACGCGGCTCTGAGACCGTCTCCATGCTCGATGCCATACCACTGGATATTGGTGAGACCAGGCGTTGCCGCGTAATAGGCACCGTGCTCACTTTCTGCGTTGATCACAGCAGCACGGGGTACGTCTTGTCCCTGGATTTTTTTCGGGGGCAGAGAGGTCAAATGTTCGAATAATAGACGTTTTGCTTTTTTGTAATTCTCAAAACCGCCGTGCGCTTCGATATGTTCTGGCGTCAGGTTCGTAAAGACCGCGAGATCGTAGTGAATCCCCACCTGACGGTGCTGAACGAGGCCTTGAGAAGACGTTTCCACCACCGCATAGCGACAGCCCGCATCCACCATCTGGCGCAACATACGCTGCAAAAAGAAACGACCTGGCATCGTCATTTTCGTATCATTCAACCATTCACGATCGCCTATCTTAAGAAGGGCCGTTGTCGTACATCCGGTTTTTGCGCCACTCGCCTCCAGAGCTTTCGCAATGGCGTAGGCGGTCGTGGTTTTGCCGTTCGTGCCTGTCACCCCAATCACGATCAACTCACGCGAAGGATTCCGGTAAATCCACGAGGCAAGATGCGCCAATACCAAATGATAGCGGTCAACAGCACTGGCGGGGATCACCTGTTTGAGACGCGTACGAAGAGACGGCATAGGGACGTCACAAACTATACGTAACAAACGAAATCACCGCCAGAACCAGCGCAAACCCAAAAATCACGATCGAAACAGGGAGTGCGTACGGGATGGGCAGAAACTGGTAGGCGATCAACAACAATACGCCTGCCGTTTGTAAGCCCAGTTTTACTTTTCCAAAGATATTTGCGGAC